>JAOUPQ010000304.1 GCA_029879765.1 Nitrospinota bacterium
CAAAAAATACAACATGCCCATATATGTGAAGTCCACGTTCCAGGATGTGGGCGGGACTTTGGTTACACAGGAGAATAGCGAAATGGAAGAAGTGGTGGTTTCCGCGGTGGCGTTCGCGCGGGATCAGGCGAAGATCACGATGCTGGGGATTCCGGACAAGCCGGGAATCGCCTCCAAAATATTTGGCGCGGTGGCGGCCAAACAGATCAACGTGGACATGATCATCCAGAACGTGTCCGACCATGGGCTAACCGACATGTCCTTCACCGTGCCCAAAAACGAGGCGCGCCAGACCCTGGAGGCGTTGCGCCCGGCGGCGGCGGATATCGGCGCCCGCGACATCACCTCCGACGATAACATCGGCAAGGTGTCGATCATCGGCGTGGGAATGCGCAGCCACACCGGCGTGGCGGCCAAGGCTTTCACGGCGCTGGCCGCGGCGGGGATAAACATAATGATGATCTCCACATCGGAGATCAAGGTCTCCTGCGTGGTGGCCGGGGACGAGATAAACAGGGCGGTGCGCGTATTGCACGACGCTTTCGAGCTGGCCCTGCCCCCGGACCAGCGGAAGATGACAAATGAAAATGGTTAGTAATGGCCGCTAAGGAAAAGGTATTTCTCTACGACACCACCCTGCGCGATGGCGCCCAGGCGGAGGAGGTCAGCTTCTCCCTGGATGACAAGCTGCGCATCGCCGAGGCTCTGGACGACTTCGGCATCCACTACATCGAGGGTGGATGGCCCGGCTCCAACCCCAGGGACAAGGAGTTTTTCCAGCAGGCGGGAAAGCTGAAACTTAAAACCGCCAGGATATCGGCCTTCGGCTCCACCCACCACCCGAAGAATAAACCGGCCCAGGACAACAACGTGAAGCTGTTGCTGGAAGCCAGGACCCCATGCGTCACGGTGGTGGGCAAATCGTGGGACTCCCAGGCCAGGGTCGTGCTGGGGATCTCTCCGGAACGGAATCTGGAGCTGATCCACGACACCATCGCATACCTGGCCACGCGGGTGGACGAGGTGATGTTCGACGCGGAGCACTTCTTTGACGGATACAAGGCAAATCCGGAATACGCCATGAAAGCCCTGGAAGCGGCCCACCAGGCAGGCGCCAGCTGGCAGGTGCTGTGCGAGACCAACGGCGGCGCCCTGCCCCAGGATGTGGCCCGGATAACCGCGGAGGTGGCCCGCAAGCTTCCCGCCGCCAAATACGGGATCCACTGCCACAACGATTCGGAAACCGCCGTGGCCAACACTCTGGCCGCCGTGGAGCATGGCGTCCGCCAGACCCAGGGGACAATCAATGGCATCGGAGAGCGTTGCGGCAACGCAAACCTCTGCTCCATCATCCCCAACCTGCAACTGAAGCTGGGCTACAAGGCGGTGGCTCCGGCCAAAATGAAAAAGCTGTTGGAGCTGTCCCACCTGGTGTATGAGCTGGCCAACATGAGCCTGCGCCCCCACCAGCCTTTCGTGGGCCGCTCCGCCTTCGCCCACAAGGGGGGCATCCACGTCGCCGCCGTCAGCCGCGACCCGTCCACCTATGAGCATGTGCAGCCGGAGAGCGTGGGGAACCGTCGCCGGGTGCTGATCTCCGACCTTTCCGGCAAGTCCAACGTGTTATGGAAAGCCTCGGAATTCGGCATCGAACTGGACCCGAAGGATCCGGCCACGGTGACAGTCCTGGAGCAGCTGAAAAATATGGAGGCGGGGGGCTTTTTGTTCGAAGGCGCCGAGGCTTCATTCGAGCTGCTGATCCGCAAGGCCACCGGGCGATGGAAAAAGAAATTTGAGGTGGTGCGCGCCCGGGTGGTGTCCAACTTCTCCGATATCCATGGCGACAACTGGGCCGAGGCGGTGATAAAACTAAAAATGCCGGACGGCGCCGTCACCCATGCCGTGGCGGAGGGCAACGGCCCGGTGAACGCGCTGGACAAGGCGGTGCGCATGGCCTTGCGCCAGCAATATCCGGAGATCGCCCACGTGGAACTGCACGACTTCAAGGTGCGTCTGCTGGACGAAAGCTCAAAGACAGCCGCCATGACCCGGGTGCTGATCGAATCTGGCGACGGGGAGCGCCGATGGGGAACGGTGGGAGTCTCCTCGAACATCATAGAGGCCAGTTGGCGAGCGCTGGTGGACAGCCTGGAGTACAAGCTGCATCTGCCAAAGACCAGGGCCGGGAAAAAACCAAAAGGAAGTGGGGGAGGAAAATGAGTTTTCCATCCTCTTGCCAGATTTCACTCTGAACAATCGCGCGCCCGGGATTCCATGAACAACACCGACCAGAAAGCTGAGGCTGTGGAGAGAATGTTCTCCTCCATCGCCCCGCGCTATGACCTGCTGAACCACTTTTTGAGCCTGGGGTTCGATATCCGGTGGCGCAAAAGGGCGGTGGGCGCCTTCCCCGGAGGAGTCGCGGGAAAAAATATCCTGGACGTGGCCTGCGGCACTGGCGACCTGGCACTGGCCCTGGCCCGGGCCGGGGATGACGCCACCCGGGTGACCGGCGGGGACTTCTCCTCCAATATGCTGGCCATCGGCGGGGAGAAGGTGGCCAAGGCGGGCCTGGGCGCCCGGCTGACCCTGGAGTTTCTTGACGCGCTGAAAATAGAACACCCGGATGGCGCCTTTGATGGCGTAACCTGCGCTTTCGGGGTGCGCAATTTCGCCGATCTGGACCGGGGGCTTTTGGAGATGGCGCGAATACTAAAACCGGGAGGCCGGATGGTTATTCTGGAATTCACCACTCCCACCAACCGGGTGATCGCCGCCGCATATCGTTTATATTTCACCCGGATTCTCCCCTTCATAGGGGGGCTGATCTCCGGCAACCGCGGCGCGTATGAGTATCTGCCGGACACCGTATACAAGTTCCCCACTCCGGACCAGCTTTCCGCCAGAATCGCCAAACTGGGTCTTGCGGAAGTGGGCTTTACTCCCCTGACCTTCGGCATCTGTGGCATCCACACCGCCATCAAGCCGAAGAATGAAGGATGACAAGTGACGCCTCGACAGACTGGAATAGTCCTTAAGGAGGAACTGGATAAGGCCCGGGGGGCCATTCGCGCCGACCATGACGCAGGCCTGGGAGGGATGGAAACCGCCAGGAGGCTGTGCCAGGCGGTGGACGAAATAATTTTCAAGCTGTACGAAGCCCAGGCCGAAGGATTCACCGGAGCGCTGGTGGCCCTGGGGGGGTATGGCAGGGGGGCGCTCAATCCCAACTCCGATGTGGATCTTCTGTTCCTGATGAAGGAGCCTGCCCATGTGAAGGAAAACCACCCGCCCAAGGAGATGCTGGGGATGTTGTGGGATCTGGGGCT
>JAOUPQ010000076.1 GCA_029879765.1 Nitrospinota bacterium
GGCCGCTTCTCGCGGTTTGCTCGACGATCCCTCGCCGTTGTCGGAATTATTCATTGCGGCCAATATTACCACATACAAACAGGGAGACGACTTTCTGAATTCCGATGGGCAATTTCAGATCCATGCGCAACACACCAAGCTCAGCCAAAATGGCGCATCGACATCAGGTTGTGGCAGGTTTTCTTCCACACCCTATTAAGCCGCAAACATAATATGATATTGCGGCCCACACGAAAAACCGCAGAGTCATCGCCGCGACCGTGCGCATTTCATATCCGCCGCCGCCTGCTATGTGAATCCCCAAAGCGAAAAAGACCAGCAAGGTTGAAGCAGCCAGAAATATGGATAGGGGCCCCGACCATTTTTTTAGTCCCCAGATGCCAGCCCCTGCCACTATATATCCCAGCCCGGCGATGAAGTTGAACCATACTACGAACGGCACATAGGCGCCGGCTCCCTGCCGCGCGCTTTCCACGAAAAGCACCGACCCTCCGGATATAAGCGTAATCCCTCCGAATACAATCGCCAAAACAGAAACCACCTTAACCCACAAAGGGTTTCTTGACTTCATTTCTCTCATTCACAACATTGGCCGATTTGTTTGTTATTCAGCCCTGCGCCACGCAGAGCAAGCCTTTTCCATGATACTACCTTTCCCCCGTTCCGGGGCGCATCGCCAGAAAACCCGGCACCACCCCCCCAAAAAAAAACACCGGGACGATGTCGCCCCGGTGGGTCTTGAAAATCGAAAAAACCTTACGATACTATGTCGGTTTCCGCGAAAAAGTAAGAGATCTCCCTGGCGGCGGAGGTGGGCGAGTCCGACCCGTGGACCGAATTTTTCTCTACATCCACGGCCATCTCCTTGCGGATCGTTCCTTCGGCGGCATCGGCGGGGTTTGTGGCGCCCATGATCTCGCGCCATTTCTCCTGGGCGTTATCCCCCTGCAGCACGGCGATATAGCATGGGCCGGAGCTCATATACCCGGTCAGCGAACCATAGAACGGGCGATCCTTATGCTCGATGTAGAACCCCTGGGCCTGGGCCGGGGTCATGAGGATGCGGCGCAGGGCCACTACCCTCATGCCGCTGGTCTCTATCCTGCTTATGATCTTGCCACTGAGGCCTCGGGACACAGCGTCCGGCTTTATCATGGCGAATGTGCGAGATGACATGTTTTTCTTTCCTTATGCGAATTAAAAAAAGCGCCGGACCTGTCGTCGATCCGGCGCCCAAAATGAACCTTATGGAATGTAGGTATTGATGATCTTGTTCAGATCATAGTTTTCGTCGCCACCGGCTTTCTTTCGAATATCGGTCAACCGGTCCACCAGGGTGGGTCGGTTTTCCTTGTACAACAGGCCGATGGGAGTCTTCCCTTCCTTGGCCCGCAACGCGATTTTCAGCGCCGCGTTCAGGTCGGAGGTGTCATGATCCGCAGGCACTTCCTCCAGCGTTTCCTTGTAGGAATCGAAGGTGTTGAGCTTGTTGAAGGTGGGGCACGGCGAGATGATGTTCACGAAGGCGAAGCCTTTGTGCTCGATGGCGCCGGTCACCAGCTCCTGCACCTGCTTGGACTTGGAGCTGTACCCCTGGGCCACGTAGGTGGCGCCATAGGTCAGGCAGTACGCCAGCGGGTTCACCGGGTTGTCCGGCGCGCCGTAGGGGGTGGTGGTGGTCACCATTCCCACTTCGGAAGTGGGAGAGACCTGCCCCTTGGTCAATCCATAGATGGAGTTGTCCATCAGGATATAGGTCAGGTCGGTGTTCTTCCGCACCACGTGGGGCACATGCCCGCCGCCAATGGAAAAACCGTCGCCGTCGCCGCCGAACGCGATAACCCTGATGTCCGGCCGCGCCATTTTCAATCCGGCGGCCACCGGCAGGACGCGGCCGTGGGCCGTGTGCATCCCGTAGGTCTTCACGAAATAGGGGAAGCGCGACGAGCAGCCGATGCCGGAGACCAGCACCGTGTCGTCAATGCTTATCGAATTGTCGGCGAACGACTTGAGCACGGCGTTCAGCACGCCATAGTCGCCGCAGCCCATGCACCAGGTGGGCGGGACAGTGCTTTTATAATCCTTTGCCTTCATAGGCTCTGTGGCAGTAGTCATCAGCACACCTCCTTAATCTTTTCCACTATCATCTTCGGGGTAAAGGGAAGCCCTCCGTAGATGTTATAGCTGATAGGTTTCATATCGGTCTTCATCCGCAGAATGCTGGCCAGCTGGCCCTGCTTGTTGATCTCCGGCACCAGGATTTTCGGGTACTTCTTGGCGAAAGCGTTTAGCGCCTTCAACGGCAGCGGCCACACCAGTTTCGGATAGATGGCGGCCACCTTGACTCCTTCGGCCCGGGCCAGCTTCACAGCCTCGCGGGCGGTGCCGATGGTGGAGCCCCAGGCGATGACGCCAAGCTGCGCGCCTTCCATATCGTCCACTTCCGTGGCCTGAACAAAATCCTCCAAGTTGTCCAGCTTGCCCCAGCGCTTGTCCATCATGGAAACGCGGTTCTCCGGGGAATAGCGGGGCGCCGAGGAGGGAGCGTGCTCCAGCCCGGTGGAGATGTAGTTGCCCCCCTTCTGGCCGGGAACGCTCATGGTGGAGATACCGCTCTCTGTGAGCTCATAGCGCTCATAAGGCTTGTCCCCATTGGTCCCTGGCTCGTATTTTTCGCGATTCACCACCTTGATCTTGGAGGGATCCGGCTTCTTGATGGAGTTGGTCCTGAACCCCAAAGACCCATCGGACAGCACCATGACGGGCACCTGGTACTTCTCGGCGATGTTGAACGCCTCGACGGTCAGGTATATGCAGTCCTCCACCCCTTCGGGGCTGAGGACGACTTTCGACGCGTCGCCATGGCTGCCCAGGGCCGCCAGGAACAGGTCGCTCTGCTCATGCTTGGTGGGCAGCCCGGTGGAGGGTCCGCCGCGCTGCACATCGGCGATAACCACCGGCACTTCCATCATGGAGGACATGCCGATGAGTTCCTGCATCAGCGAGAGCCCCGGCCCGGAGGTGGCGGTCATGGACTTCACTCCGCCATAGCTGGCGCCGATGACGTTGGCCAGCGAGGCGATTTCGTCCTCGGCCTGCACCAGGTTTCCGTTCACCTTCGGCAGATGCTTGGAGAGGAAAATGGCCACTTCGGTGGCGGGGGTTATGGGGTATGCGGAGAAATACTGCACCCCGGCCAGAAGCGCGCCCAGGCCGATGGCCTCGTTGCCGGATATGATCATCACATCCTTTTGCGGCTTCCCTTCGTCCATTTGGAACGGATCGGTCTTTTTCAGATGCTCCCGGGCGTACTTGGAGCCGGCGTCCAGAGCCTTGAAGTTGACTTCCACCACTTCCTTCCCTTTTTTGCCGAACTTGTCCTGGATCAGCTCCCGCAGGGATTTGGTGGCGATGGAGAAAAGCTCCGAAATCGCCCCCATGGCCACCATGTTCTTGGAGCGATACGTGTTCAGCTCCTCCTTGGCGATCTTGCTCATGGGCACGGGGTAGCAATGGACCCCCTCGATGTTCTGCTCTTCGGCGATGTCGCCGCCGGGGAAGTCGTATATCAACACGCTTCCCTTGGCAATCTGGCTCTTGTTGTTGTTCAGCGCTTCCTGGTTGAAGCAGCACAGAACGTCAAACCCACTCCCCTCGGAAAGGATGACTTCATGGGAAAAGCGGATCTGGTACATGGCGTAGCCGCCCCTGATCTCGGCCGGGAACGTCTTGAAGGTAAGAACCTCCAGTCCGGAACGAGCTGCGGCCTGGGCGATCATGTCACCAGAGGATATAATCCCCTCGCCGCCTTCGCCTCCGATTCGGATTATTAGATCGTTTGCCTTTGACACTTTCAAATCACCTCACTAAATGTTTTTCACATTACCCGCCGCAGGCCTCGCGGCAAATTGACTTATCTCCCACGACGGGTCGGCTTTGCGCGCCCACCCGTCTTTATTGATGAAGGCGCCTTGGCCTTCACTTTACCCTTGATTTTATCCTTGGAAGAGCCTTTGGCCCTATCCTTGGCTTTTGGATAGCCTTTGGTTTTGGCGCGGCTGGAAGCCTTGTCCAGAGCTGACTTTATCGTCTCGCCCAGGTCCGCCGGGGATTTGCACACGGTTATCCCACACTCGGCCATCACTTTCATCTTCTCCTCGGCGGTTCCTTTGCCGCCGGAGATGATGGCCCCCGCATGGCCCATGCGCCTTCCCGGGGGGGCTGTCTGGCCGGCGATGAAACCCACCACCGGTTTTTTCACATTGGCCTTTATATACGCCGCGGCGTCCTCCTCGGCGCTGCCGCCGATCTCCCCTATCATGCAGATGGCTTTGGTCTGCTTGTCCTCATTGAACAGCTTGAGCGCGTCGATGAAATTCGTGCCGTTCACCGGGTCGCCCCCTATGCCGATACATGTGGACTGGCCGATGCCCAGCGCCGTAAGCTGGCCCACCACCTCATAGGTGAGGGTTCCGGAGCGGGAGACGACCCCCACAGGCCCGGGGATGTGGATATGACCTGGCATGATGCCGATCTTGGCCGCGCCGGGGGTGATGATGCCCGGGCAGTTTGGCCCTATTAGCCTTCCCCTGCCGTGGCCCCGGATATAGCGTTTTATCTTCACCATGTCCAGCACCGGGATCCCCTCCGTGATGCAAACGATAAGCTCTATCCCCGCCTCGGAGGCTTCGAATATGGCGTCCGCGGCGAAAGGAGGAGGAACGAAGATCATAGTGGCGTTGGCGCCGGTGGCGTCCACCGCCGCCTGCACGGTGTTGAACACGGGGATTCCCTCCACGCTCTGCCCTTCCTTGCCAGGAGTGACGCCGCCCACCACATTTGTCCCGTAGTCGCGGCATCCCAGGGCGTGAAAGGAGCCCTCCTTGCCGGTGATTCCCTGCACTATCAGCTTTGTGTTTTTATCAACCAGAACACTCATTGTTTCTTCCCGCTTCTAGCCTGCCGCGCCCACGGCGGCCACCGCTTTTTCGGCGCCATCCCGCATGTTGTCGGCAAGTATAAAGTTGAATCCGCTCTCTTTTAGGATCTTCTTCCCTTCAGCCACGTTGGTCCCCTCCATGCGGATGACCACGGGAACTGACACATTAATCTTCCTGGCGGCGTTCACCACCCCATTGGCCAGCCTGTCGCACCGCAGGATGCCGCCGAAGATATTGATGAATATCCCCTTTACGGAACTGTCGGCCAGGATGATCTTGAACGCGTTCTCTATCTGCTCCTCGGAAGCGCCGCCCCCCACGTCCAGGAAGTTGGCCGGTTCGCCGCCGGAGATCTTTATGATATCCATGGTGGCCATGGCCAATCCGGCGCCGTTCACCATGCAGCCGATGGAGCCATCGAGCTTTATGTAGTTGAGGCTGTACTTGCTGGCTTCGATCTCCAGCTCCTCCTCCTCGGCAAGGTCGCGATACTCCACCACATCCTTCTGGCGGAAAAGCGCGTTGTCGTCGAAGTTCATTTTGCAGTCCAGCGCCAGGATCTTGTTTTCCGCCGTAAGCACCAGGGGGTTGATCTCCGCCAGGGAGCAGTCCTTGGCAATGAAAGCCTTGTACAGATTCAGCAAAAACCCCACCGCATCGCGCATCGCCTCCGGGGGAAGGTTCAGGAAGAAGGCCAGTTTCCTCGCCTGGGCGGGCATAAGCCCCAACACAGGATCCACCCACTCCTTCATTATCTTCTCCGGAGTTTTGGCGGCCACCTCTTCTATCTCCATGCCTCCCTCTTCGGAAGCCATGAAGCAGACGCGGTCCGTCTCCCTGTCCAGAACTATGCCAATATACAACTCCTTGGCTATATTCATCCCCTCTTCCACAAGCACGGTGCGCACCTTCTGCCCCTCGGGGCTGGTCTGATGGGTGATAAGGTTCATCCCATGGATGCTCTTGAAGGCTTCCTGGGCCGCTTCCAGGGTTTTGGCGACCTTGACGCCCCCCCCCTTGCCTCGGCCACCGGCGTGGATCTGGGCTTTCACCACCACGGGCAAACCCAACTCGTCCACCACGGCTTTCACATCCGCCACATCCGCCACCACCCTGCCTTTGGGCACTGGGACCTTGAATTTTTCCAGAATTTCCTTCGCCTGATACTCGTGTATCTTCATAAATATTCGCCTGTGATAAAGAGGAACGGACCTAACCCGAACGGTCTGTATAACATATAGTTAAGACCAAGGTCAAAGAAAATCGGCCTTTGAGAATGAAAAATATCAGGGGCGCTTGAATATCAAGCAATTGCGGTTGCCTCTTTTGCGTCATCCGCGCGCCGGTTCACACTGGCTGTCAGCGTTGGGGAAGAGCTTTTTTCTGGTCCCGCCAGTTGGACAGAGCCACAAATCGACAAGCCATGAGGCCAGTTCCGGAGGACGAGGTATCGGGCCTGCCTGTTGGCGCAGGCTATCCAAAGGCGCCGCCAACCAGTCAGATGTCTATTTCCTTTTCTATAGCGGAGCCGTTACCCGAATACCTGGCCACCGCCAGAGCCAGCGCCATCCGCGCCTTGGCTTCCGGCAGGGTGAAGGCTAATTTGAAGATCCCATGCACTCCCGCTTTCTTGTGGAGAGAATCCATGGATCTGAGGATATCCTCGACTTCCTCTTTCGGACAGTCCGCCGGATAGCATGCGCCCAAAATATCAAGAGTCCTTTTTGGCCCTCCTGTCCTCTTCCCGCATCCCCGGAATGGGCAATCCCCGGCGATTTCAGGAGGACAGCCCCCATCATCTCTGTTGCCACCACCAATACGACTGACCATCAGTTTATCGCTCGCGAGTTCGAACATGAGTATTCGCCTGTAAGATTGTTTGCTATAATTCAACAGGATTATGAGAACGAAATATTTTCAACCTGTACCGAAACTTTTACATAATACTTTCCAGGCGCAAGACAATTATAGCCGTGCCCGAGAGAGGAGATTATGGGGGAACACAATCCTATCATCGCAAGGCTCCCTCGGACACGAGTATAATCATCTATTATAAAAACGCGAAAAAGAGTTTAAAAACTTGACAGATACTTTCAGAAAGAATACGGGATGCGCAAAAGAAACAACCTTGCCATCTAATACCATCTAACTACAACCGCTAATACAGGCAAAAAGCATGCCATACTCACTGCAAATATATCGCCCATTATTTCAACTAGATGCAAATGCCAAAGAAAACTCTCTCCCGGCTGGATTCCAATTATTTGGACAGCATCATTTCTTTCGCCTGTGTAACCTTCTATATAGCAAAGAGATACATGCAAACAAACAATATTATTTCAATGTATATAAATTATTTTTTGGACAGCATCGAACTCTGACTGAAGCTTGATAACAGTGAAATATAAAAATATCCTCGTCATAGGCGCCACCAGTCTGGTGGGAAAATTTCTTCTCTCCCGGTTGTCCCAGGCAGGATACGCCACCACTGCCCTCTCTCGCGGCCCCGTTCCATATACCGTCGAAGGCGCTGATCCAAAGATCCGATGGGTCCAGGCCGACATTCTGGCCAACAACGATCCATTACCAGGTCCTGGCCCATACGCCGCCATCATCAGCCTGGCGCCGATCTGGGTGACCGCCTCGTTTTCGGAACGCGCCTCCATTCCGGTCCGGCGACTGGTGGCCCTAAGCTCCACCAGTGTTCACACCAAGGCCGCCTCCTCCAGCCTCTCGGAAAGAGAGCTTGCCGCCAGATTGCATGGTGGTGAGAACTCCATCATGGAAAGATGCGGCCAGCTGGGGATAAAATGGACAATCCTGCGTCCCACCATGATCCATGGGGAAGGGAAAGATGGCAACGTGGCGTCCATCGTCCGGTTCATCACCAGATTCGGTTTCTTCCCTGTGGTGGGGGATGGCGGGGGATTGCGGGCGCCTGTCCACGCCGACGAAGTGGCCGGGGCGGCCCTGGGGGCCATGGAGTGCGACAGCGCCCAAGACAAGGCATATGACATTTCCGGAGGCCAGACCATTACCTACAGGAAAATGATCGAGCGGATATTCACCGCTCTTGGCAAGAAGCCGAGGATAGCGCCCATCCCCTTGTGGATGGCCAGAGGGGGATTGCGCGCGCTTTCGTTTCTTCCCCCCTTCGCCCACCTGAACCCGGAGCTGGCGAACAGGATGTCCATGGACATGGCTTTCGACCATTCGGCGGCGACAGGTGATTTTGGATATGACCCTGGGCCTTTTACACCAGATATAGGCGCCCACGGCTGATGACCCCCCCGGAAAAGAACACTCCACCGCCCAGCGCAAAACCGGGCGCCGTGTTGACCAGTGTGGTGATTGTCAACTATAACGCCGGGGATCTTCTGACAAGGTGCGTGGGGGCCGTCCTCTCCTCCAATATCCCGGTGGAGGTGTGGGTGGTGGACAATGCCTCCTCCGATGGGAGCATCGCCACCCTGCTCTCCTTCCATGGCCAGGATGGGCGGCTGACCATCATCAAAAACGACCGCAACCTCGGTTTCGCCGCAGCCAACAATATCGCCCTGGCCAAAGTTTCCGGCGAGTTCATTCTCCTGCTTAATCCGGACTGCCTCATCCGGCCGGATACCATAGCAAGGGTGCAAAGCGCCATGGCTGCGCGGCCGGAGGCTGGGATGGCGGGGCCGGTGATCCGGAACGAAGACGGCTCCGAGCAGGTGGGGTGCCGCAGGGATATCCCCACACTCAAGACCGCGTTTTTTAAGGCCTTTGGCCTGTCCCGCCTGTTCGGGGTGAAGGATTTCAACCAGACAGGCGCCCCCATGCCGGAGGGACCGGAGGCGGTGGAGGCCATTTCCGGCGCCTTTATGCTGGTGCGGAGGATAGCCCTGCTGAAAGTGGGCCCCATGGACGAGGGATACTTCTTGCATTGCGAGGATCTGGACTGGTGCCTGCGGTTCACCCAGGCTGGATACTCTATCCTGTTTATCCCTTCGGTGGAGGCGCTCCATTACCAGGGAACCTGCGGCGCCGATATCCCTCTGGAGGTCGAGCTGCACAAAAGCCGGGGGATGACCCGTTTCTTCCGAAAGTTCCATGGCGGTGGCCCCCTGTACTGGGTGGTCGCCATCGGCGTGTGGGCCAGGTACGCCGCCATGGTGGTGGCCAACGCGCTCCGTCGCTCATAGCGCATTGGCTCCGGGCCGCCAAAGCAAACCCGGAGCCAATCTATCACCGATCCTGGAGGATAATACTTACGCCGCCCTGGCCAGCGGAGGATTATCCGCCCTGGATTCCACTTTTGGCGCGTCCCGCCGCATTGTGGCGGCGATTATCCCCCCCAGGCAAAAGAGAGCCGTTCCCCACGGAAGGATATCCCCCGTGGCAGCGTATAAGGTGGGAACCTGCCCCACGGGGACATCGGCGACCATCACCTTGTTCGGCCCCTCATATTGCATGCTCGCTATTATGCGCCCGTACTGATCGGCGGCAATGGTGGTGGCCGCCCGCACAGGACGGAACGTGGATATCCCGGCGGCCACGCCCTGCAACCGCGCCATTTTGGGATGCACCGGATCTATCCCTTTCCAGTCGGAGGAGGGAATCAGGGCCAGCCCGGCGCCCGCCCATGCGTTGTTCAGAGCAATTTCCGGAAAGTCGTAGTCGTAACATATAGCGCCGGAAAGCTTTGCCCCATCCACATCCACCACGGAGGGATGGGCCAGGCCTGGGATCGGCCCCTCTCCGGGGGTGGGGTGACGCTTGTCATATACATCCGCCACGGCGCCGTCTTTGCCGATCCAGTGATACCTGTTTTGCCATTTGAAAGGATCGCGGGAGATAATCACACCAATGGCCATGACAATATCTATTCCCCGCTCTCTGGCCAATTCCCTGCCCCTTGCCACGAAGGAGTCCTCATCCGATTTGTCAATAATAGTGGCGGCCTCGTTCCACACCACCACTCTTGCTCCCAGATCGGCGGCCCTGGCGGTGCGGGCGAACAATTCATTATCCGCCTGCCTGGTATCATATTCCCCCCGCAGTATTTGGGGCAGCTTCTCCACCCCTAAGGGAGCGGAAACCCCGGCCACGCGAATTGTTTTTCCAGGCGCCGGGTTGACGACACGGATCTGGCCATAAACCTGGGCCGCGATAAACAGCATGGCGAACAGCGCCACATGCCTTTTCATATCGCCAAATCCCCTTATGGCCACCGCCGCAGTCACCGACGAACCTAGCGCAACCAGAAACGACAACCCCGCCAGCCCGGCGATGGAAGCGAATTGAACCAGAGGCAGGTTGTCCACCTGGGTCAGCCCCGCCGCTCCCCAGGTGCTTTGCGGGGTGAACGTGTAGAAGATCCATTCCACCGTCACAGTGATCGCCGGAAAGAAATAGATCCCCCACACCGCCCCCAGCCTGCGGATCACCCACCCGGCCACGGCCAGGGACCCGAACATCACCAGCGACGAGGGGATGACGAACGCCAGCATCATGGGCCATGTGATGGGGGGCGTGACTATTTTACCTATGGCGCCGACCATCGCCAGGGTGGCGTAGAAGAAGAGCCATCCATGATCCCGGCGGCTCCCCCGGGCGCCCATGGCCACCAGGAAAGGCGCCCATGCCACCCATCCCAGCTCCGCCACTCCGAACCTCATGCTGGACGCGGCCACCAGGGCGGCCCCCCCGGCCAGCAACAGATGAAACTTTTTCTCCGTGACAGGTTCCACCAAACTGATGGTTGATGATTCACCGGTTTTCATTTTTCATTCCTCCTATATTGTTCAACACCCTTCGCTGCGCGCAAGCCGCCCCACAACAACGAAAGCTGACGGCTGTATGCCGCGCCAAGACCTTTCATATGGCCCGCCGCCAACGCCACCGGCGCCCCCATGAAAATCGACGCCAACGCCAGCAGCACTTCTGTTTCGTCCGTCCCATCCGGCAGTTCCCCCCTCTCCACCGCCTGGTGGATAAGAGGGGGCAGAACCGCCCGCATTCCAGTGTCCTCCAATTCGGCAAAATCCTTTATGTCTGGAAAGCGTAGCCGTTTTTCCATATCGGTCAGCGGCTTGATGGTCAGCCTGGCCACATTCTGTTTTTTGGCGAGGAAGGAGATGATCTCCTCCATGATCTCCGGGGATTGTTCGCTCTGGGCTGCGGTATGGCCAAAAAGTCGCTCGATCCCCGCCAACCCCCCCCCCACACTTGCCGCCAGATGGGCCGTCTCCACGCTCCATAGCTGCACGAAATACACCAGCAGATCCTCTTTCCTGCCGAAGTAATTGAAAAAAGTGGCATAACTCACCTCCGCCACCTCGCAGATCTGGGCCACGGCCACTTCCTCGAATGGACGCCGGGTCATAAGCTCCAATGCCGCGTCCAGCAGGGCCAGCTTTGTTTTCGCCGCCTTTTTCTCTCTGATAGCCATTATCTATCCTCCTGACTAAATATATACTCCTATATAAATATAAATGCAAGTATATTTTTAACACGGAAAATATTTCCGGACTAGGGATGATAAGAATGCAGGGAACCGGGCCTGGGGATACGGGATATCAGGAAGAATACAGACCGGGGGATGGATCGGCCAATCCGGAAAAAAAACCTGCTGGACCGGGAAAATCTATTTTATGCGATTCCGAAAAGGAGCGAGGGAAAATGACAATTACGGGTCAATGCTATACGAACCGCAGGCCGGCGTGGGAAAAGGGGCCGTCGGATTTCCGGCTCCACACCACCGTGGCATAGCGGCGGACCATGTTCATCTCCTTGATATCCACCTCGATCCTGGCGTTGGCGGGCAAGGGGCGCCCGGCGAAGAGGATTTTGGCG
>JAOUPQ010000077.1 GCA_029879765.1 Nitrospinota bacterium
GCATGGAACTGGGTTCCCTGGCTCATCAATGCATAGCCTGGGAGCACCATCTGGTGTTCCCAGCAGTTGAGCCCGCTTATCTTTCCATAATCTCGTTGATGGACCCTGATGCTCTTGCCGTCCCCCTCGCCCCACATGATCCTTTCCGTGGCGGTGGGTTTGGTCTTGCGATGCTTGCCCAGCACTTTTCCCTCGGAGCCGATAAACAGCAAAGTGCAGTAGATGGTGCCTGATGACGCGGCGTCCAGCTCCGCCACTCCGATCACCACATCGGTTCCCGCCTCTTTGGCGGCGGCGCAGAGCGCGTCCACACAGGGGCCGGGGATGGTGACACCGGAAGCCAGATACTCCACCGCCGCTTCCTGCCCCAGAGGCTCGGCCCAGGCCACGTTGAACCAGGGATACCCCGGCAGCCAGGTCTCCCCAAACACAGCCAGGCGCACATCCATATCGCCGGCTTTCTTGATCCATTCCACAGCCTTTTGGCAGGAAGCGTCCCGGTCGAAGATCACCGGCGCCGCCTGGATCGCCCCGATTTTGATTTTCCCTCTCATATCCGGCTCCTTTCAGGCTCCATCTTTTATCCGCTCATATATCCTGCGCAGCAGATTGGCCGCCTCGCGGTTGAAGGCCCGCTGCTTTCCTTCCATGATATCCAGATAGTTCACCCGCAGGTGCCGCGTCACGGCGCCCCGGAACTTGCTCCACACCCCCCCCACCGCCTTGCGATGGGAAAATTCGGTATAGTTCATGGAAAAGTCGGAGAAATCCTCCACCTTCGCCAGGATCTCCTGGATCGACTCCTCCGCCAGCGGGGAGGTGAGGGTCACCTTCTCCCAGGCCTCCGCCATGAAGCGCTCCAAAGCATTTTTCCTGGAGTTGTCCTGATGAGCGCCAGCGGCGGCCATGGCCCGCCCCATCCGGGAGGTCAGCGGCTCCCGGCTCATCCCCTCCAGGGCGTTCACGAAATTCTCCACTATCGTGGTGGACTGGAAGTTGGCTTTCACATACTCCCTGCCCCGTCGGCCCATCTCGTCGGCGGCGGGTTTATCGTTTACTATCCTATCCACGCACAACCCCAGTTCTTTTGCGTCGTCATACAAAAGCCCCCCCTGGCAGGTGTAGATATGCTCCCGGGCGGCGTCGCATCTCCCTGCGGCGATCACCGGCCTTCCCTGGGCCCACGCCTCCATCATCACAATGGAGAAGCTTTCCCGGATCGAGGGCAAAGCCAGGGCGGAGCATGCGGCGGCGGCGTCCAGCTTGTCCTGCTCCGCCAGGAAACCGAGCACCCGGATGTTGTGGGCCGGATCGTCGGTCACTTGCATATCCCCCCGGCCCACCAGCGCCAGGGTCACTTTGGAGCCGGTCTCGTCCACATACTGCTTGAACTGGTTCACCAGGTCGTCCAATCCTTTTTCCCGCTGGAACCTTCCCACATACAGGATAAACTCCCCCTCCAGCCCGAATTTGGCGCGGAACCTGACCGCGTCGCCCGGCTCGGAGGTTTCCACCCCCACTCCCACCACCATCATGTTCGGGTTGTGGATTTTCAACTCCTCCCGGGCCAGCTTCAGCTCCGCGGCGGTGTTGAACATCAGCCCCGTCATCCACTGGGCGTTCTGGTTGAGCGCCTTGAGTGTGGCTTCCGGCTCCCGGTGATAGCAGGGGATAAGCAGGCTTTTCTCCGGCGCCCGGTGGGAGGCCCAGTATGCGGTGCCGTAAAGGTATGGCACGAAGAAGAAATAGTCATAGTCCTCGGTGTGGGCGGCGATATACTCGTCCAGAGCGGTGGAGCGGATGCCGAGGCGCAAAAATTCGGTCTGCTCGGTCCAGTCCAGCTCCCTTCGGGTGTTTATCATATGGCCCAGACGGTGATACTCGGTGGCCTCCAGGTTATCCATGGCAAAGCGCCGCACCATCACTCCATCCACCATCTCCGCCCCCTCGGGCAGGTTGTTGTTCCAGTCGAGCATGCTGGTGGTGCGGGTGGTCAGGATGTCCGCCCTGTGTCCTGCGGCGGTGAAACTTTCGGCCAGTCGGGCCGCGTGGTTCTCCGCTCCACCGGCGGTCTGCTTCTCATGCCGGGGGGTGACCATCGCCAGTCGCAGCGAAGGACCGGAGGGTTTTGCTGGGATGGGGCGGTCCATGACCCCGATCTTGGCTATAAAATCATCTTCGGAAAGCGGATCGAACAACAGAGCGCCATAGAAACAGGTCTTCTGGAATGACACGGTCCCCGGCAGGACAGCGGGCAGGCCTGTGGCCATGGCCCAGTGGATCAACTTCCATGTCTCCGGGATATATTCCGGAACCACCACAAAAGATCCTGCGGAAACTTTTTCCGGGATCGATTCGAAAGGCTCCACATCCATCCCGGCCAGCCATGGGTGCCCCGCGAGGGGGGCGGGGGCGTATATTTTGCGTGGCCCGCTGTTTTCTATTATAGAAGGGGGCTGGTTTGGGTAAGGGATCATCACCAGCCGACAATTGACCGGCCGGACCACATTTCTGATAAATTCCCTGGTCTCATGGTCATGGACCAAGGCCACAGCGTTGTCCAGAAGGTGAAAAGGGTGGGCCATCGGATCGCGGAAAAATTCAGCTTTATAATGGATGTCGAGGGCCAGCATGGCGCAAGGCGCCGCCAGGAACGCAGCCGAGTGCGTGGCGGCCATGTCGAAATCCGCGATGAGCAACCCATCCTTGCCAGCGGCGGCTTCCGGGCCGTCGGCGGTTTCCACGATCCATCCGCTGTCGGCGAAAGCGGCCTGATAAGTCTTTTTTAGTCCATGTCCAGTCTCTGGCAGGACCAGAGTCACCACTGGTGTTAACGTGCCGTCCATAGTGTTTGGTGGAGCCGCCTTTATTACAAGATGTTATCGAAGAATTACAATCCGGCGTCATCGGGCCGGGAACTTCGAATATACCACACCGGGGGGGGTGATGGGGCGTCATAAAAAAAACAATCCTTTAGTTTGTATCGGCGGCGAATGTGCGCATATAATAATGAGCGATTAAACATGACGGATATTAGGAATGTTCGGAAAAAGCTATCTAGAAAAACACGGACTGACACGCGAAGAGTTTGACATAATACTCGAGATTCTTCGCAGACCACCGACGGAAGTGGAACTTGGCATCTTCTCCGTCATGTGGAGCGAGCACTGCTCCTATAAAAGCTCCAAGCTCCATCTTGCCAACCTGTATACCACCGGTCCCCAGGTGGTGCATGGCCCTGGGGAGAACGCCGGCGTGGTGGATATCGGCGATGGTCTGGTGGCGGTGTTCAAGATGGAATCCCACAACCACCCGTCATTTATCGAGCCATACCAGGGAGCGGCCACGGGAGTGGGGGGGATATTGCGCGACGTGTTCACCATGGGGGCTCGGCCTGTGGCCTTGCTCAACTCCATCCGCTTTGGCGACATGGGGAACGAAAAAACCCGATACCTGCTCGATGGAGTGGTGGGGGGGATAGCAGGATATGGCAACTGCGTGGGAGTGCCCACCATCGGCGGGGAAACCGTGTTCCACCACAGCTATAACCAGAACTGCCTGGTGAACGTGTTCAACCTGGGGATAGCCCGCAAGGACAAGCTTTTCCTGGGCAAAGCCACCGGCGAGGGGAACCCGGTGGTGTATGTGGGCGCCCGGACCGGGCGCGACGGGATCCATGGCGCCACCATGGCCAGCGCCCAGCTTAGCGAGGAGTCGGAGAAAAAACGGCCCAATGTGCAGGTGGGCGATCCGTTCATGGAGAAGAAACTGCTGGAAGCCTGCCTGGAGCTGTTCAAGACAGACAGCGTGGTGGGGATCCAGGATATGGGAGCGGCAGGGCTCACCAGCTCTTCGGTGGAAATGGCCACCCGCGCAGGTTCCGGCATGGAGCTGGATCTGGACAAGGTGCCTCGCCGGGAAGAGGGGATGACCCCATACGAGATCATGCTGTCCGAATCGCAAGAGCGGATGCTGATGGTGGTGAAGAAGGGAACCCTGGATCAGGTGAAGAAGCTGTTCAACCGCTGGGGCCTTTCGGCCGAAGTGGTGGGCCGGGTCACCAACGACAAATCGATCCGGGTTCGCGACAAGGGGAAAATGGTGGCGGAGATAGACCTGCAGAAGCTGCACGATGCCACCCCCAAATTCTCCAGGCTCGATTCGCCCCCTTTCGATCTGCTAAAAAGGCGCAAGGTCGATATCAACGCCATCCCACAGCCCCGAAACCTCAACGAAACCCTGAAGACGCTGTTGGCTTCGCCCAACCTTTCGTCCAAAAAATGGATATGGCGCCAGTACGACAGCCAGGTGATGACCAATACGGTGGTCAAACCCGGCTCCGATTCCTCCATGGTGCGCATCAAGGGGACAAAAAAATCCCTGGCCATGAGCCTGGACTGCAACAGCAGGTATTGCTGGCTCAACCCCAGGCTGGGCGCCGCCCAGGCCGTGGCGGAGGCCACCCGCAACGTGGCCTGCTCCGGGGCCAGGCCGCTGGCGATCACCGACTGCCTCAACTTCGGGAACCCGGAAAACCACGAGGTCATGTGGGAGTTCACCGAGTCGATAATCGGCATAACAGAAGCCTGCGAGGCGCTCAACACCCCGGTGGTCTCCGGCAACGTCTCTTTTTATAATCAGACGGATGATTCACCGATATGGCCCACACCCCAGATCGGGGCGGTAGGGCTTCTGGAGGGTGATGTCAAGCCGATGGAGCAGTTCTTCAAAAACGAGGGGGATCTGGTGATCCTGCTGGGGGAGACATATCTGGAAATGGGCGGGTCGGAATATCTGGCCACTATCCACGGCATGGAGAAAGGCTCCCCCCCCAGCCTGAACCTGCAACGGGAAGCTTCTTTGCAGAAGCTGATGGTGCATCTGGCGCATAACGAAACCGTGAACTCCATGCACGACGTGTCCAACGGCGGGCTGGCGGTGGCCCTGGCGGAAGGGCTTTTCGGGCCGAGCAGGGAAGACGGCTCCAGGCTTGGATTGGAAATATACCTCAATGCGGATATCCGGCCCGATTTCCCGCTTTTTTCCGAATCCCAGTCTCGGGTGGTGATCTCCTGCCATCAGTCGAAGATGGACGAGGTTCTGCAAACGGCCAGGGAGTTCAAGACCCCCGCAAAGCTTATCGGCATGGTGAAAAAGGATCGGATGGTGGTCAAGCTAAACAGGGCGCCAGTCATCGACATGGAAACAAAAGAGCTCGAAGAGGTATGGTCCTCCTCTCTCTCCTCCATGCTTTCCATGACCCGGGTATAACCGAGGGAGCGTCCACCCACAGCATGGGCGCTTATTGCCCCAGTGATCCGGTCCAACTGTGAACCTGTGATTTGATATGATGAACCCCGTTTCCCCGGCCATGGAACAGGACCTGAAGGGCTATCGTTATAACCAGGATTCCTTTCTGCTGGCCAGCTTTTACCGGCAAAAAATGCCCGGCCTTTTGGCCGATTTCTGCGCGGGAACTGGTGTTGTATCTATATTGGTTGGCGCCCGGAGGCCGGGGCTGCGGATTGTGGCGCTGGAGATGAATTTCGCCATGGCCGCCCAGGCGCGCCGCAACGCCGCTTCTTATGGTCTACCCTCCTATCAGATAATCGCCGCCGATATTATGTCTGCGCCTGACATGTTCAAGGGAAGGCCTTTTGGCGCCATCATCGCCAATCCCCCCTACCGCAAAAGTGGCCATGGCAGGCTGAACCAGGACCAGGACAAGGCAATGGCGCGCCATGAGGTTGCCATGACCCTTGCAGGAATGGTGGATGCCGCCGCGCGGCTGCTTGTTCCAGGAGGAGCGCTGACTCTGGTCATGCTCCAGTCCCGCCGGGAGGAATATCTGGAGCTGATAAAAAACGCAGGGTTCGTCGAGGCCAGGTTCCGCCACGTCCGCTATCGCGCCACCTCCCCGTCCAAGATATTTCTGAGCGAAGCGGTTCTGGGGGAATGCCCCCACCCCGCCCAGGAGCCGGATCTGGTCATAGCCCAGGGGGACGGCTGGACCCGGGAATATCAGCAGATAGTGGAGCAATATGGCCGCTGAGCCTATCCCTGTCCTTGTCCTCACCGGCCCCACCGCCTGTGGCAAGACCGAATTGGGGATAGAGCTGGCGGAGCGCCTGGGAACCGAGATCATCTCCGCCGATTCGGTGCAGGTATACCGGCACTGTGATATCGGCTCGGCCAAACCCTCGGCGGAGCAGATGGCCCGAGTTCGACATCATCTTGTGGGAGTGGCGGACCCGAAAGAGGAATACAACGCCGCCCGGTTCCGGGACGAAGCGCTGGCCATCGCCCGGGGATTGTGGAGTGAGGGGAAGATGCCACTGGTGGTGGGGGGGAGCGGGATGTATATCAAGGCTTTGACCCAGGGGATGAACCTGGCCGGAAAAATCAGCCCGGAGGCCGAAGCTCAACTTGAGCTGATCAAGGGGGCAGGGGGGCAGGGGCTTCTGTATGAAAAGCTGACGGATGTGGATCCTGTCTGGGCCGCCAGGATCCATCCCAACGATACGTTCCGCGTCTGGCGGGGGTTGGGGATGTTTTTAACCACGGGAAAACGGATGAGCGATATATTCGCGGAGAATCCGGACAGGCCCCCATGCCAGGCCTTGACCCTGGTCATGGACATCCCCAGGCAGACCTTGCGTCGGCGGATAGGGGCCCGAGTGGAGACGATGATGGCCATGGGTTGGCTGAAAGAGGTTAACATGTTGAAAGAAATGGGTTACAATACATATCATAAGCCGATGAGCTCCATAGGCTATCGGCAGATGTTTGCCGTCCATAACGGGATGATGGACGCGCTGGAGGCCAAGGCGGCGATTACGAAGGGGACCTGGTCGCTGGCCCGACGCCAGATGACCTGGTTTAGGAAAGTTGAAGGCGCGGTTTTCATTTCATTGGACGGAAGCGAAACAGCGGCTGGCGCCGCCGAAAGAGTTTTGTTGCTCGATGATGTCAAAATATTTTTTTCGCTTCACGGCGTTAAAACATAATATCGCCGCCGCTATCCTGCCAGGGCTGGTGGCCGCTATCTCATTTCCCGCAGTCTCCGCCATGGCCCAGACGCTTGTCGCCGACAATGGCGCAGATCCCGCCACCCGATTTACCAGAGCCCAGGAGTATTTGCGAAACGGGAAAAATATCGAGGCTCGCGCCGAACTGGAAATAATCAGGTTTCAAAAAGATTTCATCCTCGCCGATTATGTGGCCTACGATCTGGCCTCCCTGGCGCTGGAGGAGAAGGATTATGCCGCGGCCATAGGCTATCTCAAGGACGCCAAAGAAGCGCTGAAAACAAGCCCTGTCCACAAGGAGGCGAACAAGATATTTGTGCTGGCTTCCTGCCAGGCGCCCGCCGCCCCCGAATGCGAAAAGGCGATGACCGTCATAAACAAGCAGATGACGCCATCCGATTTCAAGCCCGCCCGCCTGATAATCGCTGGCGCCCGCTCCCAGCAGGCTGGCCAGTTGTCGGAGGCATATGAATACTATCAGCGAATTGTATACTCGCATCCCGCTTCCCAGGAAGTGACCCAGGCCAGGGAGCGGATGGAGAAGATGCGCGCCGAGGCTGGCGCCCAGGCCTCCCGGCTTTTCGCCGATCCTTCCTATAAGGATAAACTGAGGCGGGCGTTGAAGCTGATGCAGGCGTATAGATATAACGAGGCGGCGACCGCCCTGGAAGAGATGATCGCCGAAGGGCAAACCCAGGAGCGGGAAGCCATGCTGCGCTATAAACTGGGTGGCGCTCTATTCAAGGCCAGACGGAGGGACGAGGCGCGCCAGGTGTTTGTGGATTTTTCAAAAGATTTCCCGAAGCATGACAAATACCTGGATAGTGAGTATTACATCGCCATCATAGACTGGAACCAGGATCAAAATGACCGGGCGAAAAAGAGATTGGAAAAACTGGCGGCCACAGGAAAAAGAAGCATAACGGGGTTGGCCCATTACACCATGGGAAGAATCGCCGAGTCGATGAGCGACCTGGACTCCGCCTATGCCAGCTACTCAAAAGCCTCCCGGCTGGGGATGCCATACAGGCTCAAGAACGACCTTCGCTGGAGGCTTGGCTGGGTGGAGTATAAAAGGGGAAAATTCAAACAGGCCGCGGAGCTTTTCGCCAAGGGCCAGAGCAAAAGCCCCAAGCTCCATCAGGATGGGCGGTTCCTGTATTGGCAGGCCAGGGCGTATAACAGTGCCGGGGCCAAATCGGAAGCGAATAAAGCCGAGGCCGCCCTCGACAAAAAATTTCCCTACACATATTACGGCCTGGCGGAGACCGCCAACAGACAGAAAGCGGAGCCTGCGCCAAATTTCATTATGGATATCCACTCAGGCGCCAGGCAAGTGGTGAGTCCTCCCAGGAAACTATCCGCCAAAGGGAGCCTGGCCTATAAAAGGGGCCAGTTGTTGATCAGCGCCGGATTGGAACAAAGGGCGAAATATGAGCTGGATCGCATGCTGCGGGAGGTAAGGAAACATCCCAGCGCCCTGGCGTGGCTGGGTACGTTGTATGTCCAGGCCCATGCGCCGCACAAAGCCATCTCCCTGTTCGGTCCCATTCCCAACGGTGGCAAGAAAGCCGATGATTTCGAGGACGCTCAGTGGCGGCTCACATTCCCGGTCAACCATTGGGAGCATATAGAAAAAGAATCTAAGAAGGTCAATATGGACCCCTTGCTCCCTCTGGCCGTGATAAGGCAGGAATCGGCCTTCAACGACAAAGCCCTTTCCAGCGCCAACGCCATGGGGCTTATGCAGATAGTGCCGAACACGGGAGAGCGCATGTATCAGAGGATGAAGCTGGCAAACCAGACAGGCAAGCCTTTCTCCACCGAGTTGCTGTTCAACCCGGAGGTGAATATCGCCATCGGAGTGGCCTACCTGTCCGACCTGCTGGAGCGATACAATGGCTCCGTGACCCTGGCCCTGGCGGCTTATAATGCGGGAGAGCCGAATGTGGACCGCTGGGTGGAGAAGATGGAAGCCCCCAGCCAGGAGGAGTTTATCGAAATGATCCCGTATTCCGAGACCCGCGGATATGTGAAAAAAGTCCTCAGAAACCTGGCGTTATACAGGACAATCTATAGCCGGGTCAAGATCACCGAGGAACCTGTCGGATCCCTGCCCACCTTGTAATGGAAGTTTAAATGTACGATATCGTTATTAAAAATGGAATGGTGGCCGATGGGGTCACGGACAACCTGAATCGCGCCGATGTAGTGATCATGGGCGACAAGATCGCCACGGTGGCGCCCAATGTTTCCGAGGGCCTGGCCAAAAAAGTGGTGGACGCCACGGATATGGTGGTGGCTCCCGGATTTGTGGATGTGCATTCCCATTCCGACTACTACTTGCTGATAGACCCCAGGGCCGAATCCAAGCTCCTGCAAGGTGTCACCACGGACGTGGGAGGAAACTGTGGCTATTCCGCCGCTCCCATGTCCGGCGCTCTGCGGGAGCGCCGGATCAAGGATTACCAGACCCAGTTTGGAATAGATGTGAGCTGGTCCAACCTGGAGGAGTATTTCGAGTCCCTCTCCCGGAAAGGGCACGGGATAAACTACGCCGCCCTGCTGGGCTACAACACTATCCGGGGCTCGGTGCTGGGGGAGAACAACAGCCAGCCGGACGCTGACTCGATGAAGAAACTCAAGGCCGCCGTGGCCGAGGGGCTGGACCAGGGCGCGGTGGGGATGAGCGTGGGGGTGGTCTATCCTCCCGCCTGTTTCGCCAGCGAGGATGAGTTCGCCCAGGTCTTTTCCGTGGTGGGTGGCAGGGACAAGGTCTTCGCCACCCATATCCGCTCCGAAGGCCCGGGGCTCCTGGAATCATTGACCGAAGTGGTGAATGTGGCCCGCCGCTCCTGCGCCCGGCTGCAAGTCTCCCACCTGAAGACCGCAGGGAAGGCGAATTGGAACAAACTGGATCGCGCGTTTGAAATCCTGGAAGGCGCCATGGGGGAGGGAATGAAGGTCATGGCGGACCGATATCCATACCTGGCCTCGAACACAGGGCTGCAGGTGGTGTTGCCGGACCGGGCTTTCGATGGTGGAAAAGAGGCTCTGTTGAAAAGACTAGGCAACAGCGCCGACAGGGAGGCTTTCTCGCGGGATATAATTACGAATCATCCGGAGGCCGAGTACTGGGAAACGGTGATGGTGTCGCAGGTGGTGAATCCAAAAAATCGGGATCTGGAAGGGCTCACCGTGGCCCAGGGCGCCCAGTTGCGGAAAAAGAGCCCCCACGATTTTGTTTTCGATCTTCTGGCCGAGGAGGACGCTTATGTGGAGGCCATATTCTTCTGCATGAGCGAGGATAATCTGGACAGGATCCTCAAAAAGCCCTATGTCATGGTGGGTTCGGACGCCGGCGCCAGGGCGCTCACCGGCCCGCTGGCCATCGGCAAGCCCCATCCCAGGACCTATGGCACATTCCCAACGTTCCTGCAAAAATATGTCCGGGAGAAAAAACAGATCTCCATTCCTGAAGCTGTGAAAAAAACCTCTTCCATGGCGGCCCGTTTCTTTGGCCTGGTGGGGCGAGGAGAGATCACTCCAGGCAGTTTTGCGGATATTGTCATTTTCGATCCAGCCACGGTGGGGGACAACTCCACATACACCGCCCCCATCGCCCCTCCATCCGGAATACAAAACGTGTTCGTCAATGGCCGACTGGCGGTGGAGAATGGAAGACTCGCCGGCGAACTGGCCGGGCAGGTCATCACCAACTAGGCCGGATCACCGCCCATTTCGGGTGGGAATCTTTCTATATCAGCTGAGCCGCTGGCCAATGATGACTTGCGACCGTTCGTCGGTGGGGGATGCGCAGAGGAATTCAAACCCACTCGTCTGCATCATCAATACGATTTCCTCTTTGGTGTAGACCCTCCCCTCCGCCGTTCCCAGCATCATCTGCACCGCGAAAATCGCCGCCGGGCCAGGATCGTCATCCGGTCCCAGGATCATGTCGTGGATAGCCAGAAAACCTCCCGGAGACAGAGCCTCCCTGGCCCTGGTGATCAGGTCTTTGACCATCACGTCCGAAAAAATATGCGCCACCTGGGAGATCAGCACGCCATCAAACGGCCCTTCTTCGGTGAAACTGTCGATGGTCAGGTCGCCACCCCTGAAGGTGAATCGATCCTCCACTCCGGCTTTAGCCGCCGCGGCCTGGGCCACAGGCTGGGAGCCGGGGCGGTCGAATCCCACGGCGGTGGAGGATGGGTGGCGGCGCAGGATCTCCACCAGATACTTCGCCGGTCCGCATCCGATATCCAGCAAACGCTGGCCATCGTTCAGGGGCATGGCGCCCAGAAGAGGCTCCACTGCGTTGGAAGATATGTTGTCCATGGCGCGGATGAAGGTCCTCTGCCATGCGTCCTGTTCCTCCGGTGTGCTCTCCGGCTTCGGGATAGGGACGCCGGTTTGCGCCACCTCCGATATCCTGGACCAGTTGGAGACCGCGCGGCGGTCCAGATCCAGAGCATAGCCGCGATATTCCGGCGAGGCTTTCACCAGGTGGCGCTCCACCGCCGGGGAGTTGCAAAACATGTCCCCCTTCTTTTCCATCAGCCCGGCGCCGCATAGCCCCAGCAGCAACAGCCCTATGGCGCGAGGATCGGCGCCGAGGTCGAGGGCGATCTGCTCCTTGGATCTCCATCCACCCGCAGCGGTATCGAAAATACCGGCCTTATGCGCCTCGAGCATCATCAGGGCAGGCCGCCACCCCCACGAC
>JAOUPQ010000305.1 GCA_029879765.1 Nitrospinota bacterium
CAGGCAAAAAGTCTGATAAGATAGAAACTTACGGTAAGTCAGAGGAGATGCAGTTTTATCATTCACAAATAAGATGGATTCGCATAACCAAGCTGCGGGGGCGCAACCTCGAAACCTGAACCAGCGGGTTTTTTTGCAATTTCTTCTGGTCGTCTTCACCGGAGGGGTGACCATCTACATGTATGTCAACTTCGAGACCTTCCTGTCTGTTGACAACCAGTTATACATAGGATGGGGTTCCTTTGGCTTGCTTTTCTTCATCTACCTTCTCGATGGATCAAGGCGGGCGCCGTGGCGGATTTTCGTGGTGCTTCTCTCCTTCTTCCTCTCCCTGCGATATATCTACTGGCGAGCGTTCGACACTTTGCTGTTCACAGGCCCTTTGGACTTTTTGGGGATGGCTGTCCTTTTCCTGGCGGAGCTTCACGCGCTGGGATTGCATCTGATGAGCATGGTGATAAACATCTGGCCGCTGGAGCGCCAGCCGATCCCCTTGCCGGACGACCCCTCCCTGCTCCCCACGGTGGATGTGTTCATCCCCACATACACCGAGCCGATTGATATCGTGCGGGTGACGGCCATGGCCGCCAGGAACCTTAACTACCCAAAGGACAAGCTCTTCGTCCACATTCTCGATGATGGGGGCACCATCGCCCGGAGGAACAATCCGAAGATCGGGGAGGAATCTTGGAACAGGCACTACCAGCTGCGGGTGATGGCCAAGGAGATCGGGGTGAACTATATCACCCGGGAGGAAAACAGCCACGCCAAGGCGGGAAACATAAACCATGCCCTGGAATTGACCAATGCCGACCTGGTGCTGGTGCTCGATTGCGACCATGTGCCCACCATGGATTTTCTGACCAACACCGTCGGCCAGTTTCTGGCGGACGAGGACATGTACCTGGTGCAGACTCCGCACTTTTTCATCAACCCCACGCCAATAGAGAAGAATCTGCCGATCAACACCCGGCTGCCGGTGGAAAACGACATGTTCTTCCAGGTGATCCACCCTGGGCTGGACTCCTGGAACGCCAGCTATTTCTGCGGTTCGGCCGCCCTGCTGCGCCGCAAGCATCTGGAACAGGTGGGGGGCGTGCGGGGCAAGACCATAACGGAAGACGCGGAGACGAGCCTGGCCCTGCACGCCAGGGGGCTGAACAGCGCGTATATCAACCGGCCCATGATCTGTGGGCTTTCTCCGGAGACGTTCAACGATTATGTGACGCAGAGAACGCGCTGGGCCCAGGGGATGACCCAGATATTTCTGATGAACAATCTTCTGTTCATGCCGGGATTGACGCTGATGCAGCGTCTGGCGTATTTCAATTCCTGTTTTTTCTGGTTTTTCGGATTGTCCCGGTTCGTCTTTTACATCGCTCCGGCCATGTTCCTGCTGTTCAACATGCAGGTATACCATGCGTCGCTGATGCAGGTGATGTCCTTCGCCCTGCCCTACGTTTTCAGCGTGTATGTGATGATGGACTTTCTGTATGGCAAGTCCAGGGCGCCTCTTTTCTCCAATATATACGAAAGCGTCCAGTCGCTGTTTCTGATTCCCGCGGTGATTTCCGTGATGCTCAACCCCACCAAGCCCACGTTCAAGATCACCCCCAAGGGCGCCACCCAGGAGAAGGAATTCATCAACCCGCTGGCCTCTTCTTTCATGTTGGTGGTGTTTGTGAATGTGGTGGCGCTGGCGCTGGCCGGGATCAAATGGGTCGAGTATCCCTTATACCGGGATGTCATATACATCACCGGCGGGTGGTGCATATTCAACATTTTCATGTCCATTCTTTCGCTGGGGGCCTTCTGGGAGCGCAGGCAGGTGCGCAAGCATCACCGCATTCTGGCCAAGGGGCATGTGAAGGTGTATTTCCCCCGGCTGATAGAAACCTTCGAGGCGGACCTGACGGACATCTCCCTGTCCGGGCTGGGGATGGCGGTTCGCCTGCCCCAGGCGGTGGGCCAGGGCGAGCGGGCGGAGCTGATTGTTAAAGACAGCTACGGAAACGTGTATAATTTTCAGGCGACGGTGAAGCGTGTCTTTAAAAGGGGGAATGTGTATAACCTGGGCGCGGAGTTTATCTTCAAGAAGGACACCTATGAAAACGCCATCCGCTTCGTTTATGGCGACAGCCAGCGGTGGGTGGATGTGTGGAATCAGGAAGTGGCTTCCGGAGGGTACAGGGTGATCATTTTTCACTTTTTCATGATGGGTATCAGGGGCTTGGGTGGAGTGTCCGCCTCCATGGCAGGCTCCTTTTGGGAATATGTCCGGGATGGATGGAAACATAACTTATCAAGATTGAAAAAAACCTATGCTTACTCAAAATAAAAAATGGATCTTTCTGGCTCGGGCCGTTTTCCTGGCCGTGGCGTTGCTAATTCCCGGAACGGCGCAAGGCGAAACACTGGAGATTCCCCTCAACAAGCTGACTCCTTATCCGATCATCGATCTGCGTTGCGTGAATGGCACCCATGAGATATCGATCCCGATCCCGGAGCGATGGAGCGTGAAAAGCGCGGTTCTGAAAATCACATACGCCGCCTCGCCGGTGCTGGTAAAGGAGGAATCCAGGCTCACCGCCAGGATCAACGATTTTCCCGTGGGATATATCCCCCTGGATCCCTCCAAGCATAAGATGGTGGCGGACCTGATAATACCGCCGGAGATGATGAAGCCGGGATACAACACCCTGGCGCTGGAAGTGTTCCAGCACTACTCCACAAAGGAGTGCGAATTCCCCTGCTCGCCGGACTTGTGGACCAAGATCATGCTGGAGGAATCCTTCCTGGTGGTGGTGTATGACCAGAAGCCGTTTCCCCTGACCCTCTCCTCCTTTTCCAAGGTGATGTTCGACCCGAAGACCATGCCCCATGGGCGGGTGAACATAATCACGGAAGGCGCCTCCAACGAGATCATCGGCGCGGCGGTGATCGCCGCCTCCGGCATCGCCAAGCGCTTCGATTATCGCGAGGTCCACTTCTCCGTCTCCCAGGACATCTTGCCGGGGGTGGACAACGCCCTTATCGGCCGGGCGGAATTCGTGCTGGAATTTCTGAAGCAAAGAGGGGTGGAGATGGAGCCTCCCACGGCGGGGGTGTTGCGTATGGAAAAGCTGCCGGTGGAGAAGGTGGATGCCAACGGGGACAAGTACTACGAGAAATCCCCTTCCCATGCGCTGGTGATAATTACGGGTCGCGATTATAACGATGTGAAAATCGCCTCCGAGACCCTGGCCAACATGACCGTATCCTTCCCCGGA
>JAOUPQ010000306.1 GCA_029879765.1 Nitrospinota bacterium
CCGGACAGAAACATGCAAAACGGGAAAGCCGCCCAGCCGCCCGCCAATAACCACAATGGCAAGTGATTCCTCCTCCATCCTGGCCAGAACGACGCAAGGGGAGAGGATCTCTTCCGAGGACGCCGAGACCCTGTTCCAGTCCGCGTCCCTGATCGAGCTGGGGCAGGCGGCGGACATGGTGCGGTGGAGAAAAAAGCCCCAACCCGTGGTCACCTATATCGTGGACCGGAACATCAACTACACCAACGTGTGCGTCTCCGGGTGCAGGTTCTGCGCGTTCTATCGCAACGAAGGGGCCGCGGACGCCTACACCCTGGAATATGCCGAGCTGGACCGGAAGATCGAACAGACTATCGCGCTGGGCGGGGGGCAGATACTTCTGCAGGGGGGGATGTACCCTGGCCGGGGGGCGCAATGGCACGCCGAAATGTTGCGGCATATCAAACAGAACCACGAAATACATATCCACGCCTTCAGCCCGCCGGAGATCGTCCACATGGCCAGGACGGACAAGGCCACCATCGGGGCCACCATCCAGACCCTTATCGAGGCCGGGCTCGACTCCATCCCCGGTGGGGGAGCGGAGATATTGGCGGACCGGCCCCGCAACATGCTCAGCCCCGGCAAGTGCTCGGCGGATGATTGGATCGCCGTGATGCGCGCCGCCCACAAGCTGGGACTGCGAACCAGCGCCACCATGATGTTCGGCCATGTGGAGACTTACGCCGAGAGAGTGGAGAGCCTGCGTCGTATCCGCGACCTGCAGGACGAGACCGGCGGATTCACCGCCTTCATCCCCTGGCCGCTGCAGCCGGACCATACCGCCATCGAAAACCTGCCCAAGACCGGGGCGCATGAATACCTCAAGACCCTGGCCATCAGCCGCCTGTTTTTGGACAACGTGGACAACATCCAGGCCTCGTGGGTGACCCAGGGGCCGAAGGTGGCGCAGATGGCGCTGATGTTCGGCGCCAACGACATGGGATCGACCATGATCGAGGAGAACGTGGTGGCCGCGGCGGGGGTTTCGTTCCTGTTGTCGGAGGAGGAACTGCGAAACCTTATAGTGGGAGTGGGGCTGGAGCCTGTGCGGAGGAATATGTATTATGAGGTGGGGGAGACGCAACCTTAAAGGGCATGGCGTCATATAACAGCGCCATTTGTTTATCTCTGTGGATGCCAGTCGGGGCCGTCCGCAAAACTTCCTGCCACTGCCTATATAACCAAGTCGATCCTGCTTGCGTGGCGCTGAACCAGGGAGGTTTGCGTATCGACAAAAAAAAGCCGACCAAGGGATGGTCGGCCTTATGAAACTCGCCGGATGGCTGACGGAGACCTTTACCGCATATCGGGGCCGCCGCGCCCGCCGCGCCCGTCGCGCCCGCCAGGACGTTGGGTATTGCTCCCCTTCTCGCCAAACATGCCCATGCCGGTCATTCTGGTTGCGGCCTTCTTTTTCTGCTCCGGGGTCAGAATGGAGGAGACCTCCACCATGCTCTGGAGTTTGGAACGCTCCATCTTGCTCTTCAGGACCACAATCTTTTCTATGGAGCTGTCTATCGTGGCCTGGTTCGGCTTATCCTTCTGCAGCTCGTCTGTCAGGTCGATCATCGCCTTTTGGATCGAGGCCTGGACGTCGATCAAATCCTTGCGTTTCGCCGAGTGAATCTGACGAACCTTCTCGGCTTGCTCATCGGTCAGGTCCAGCGCGGTGGCCATACGCCCCTCCCTGTCGCCGCCGCCGTGGCCTCGCATGCCATTGCCTGCCGGGCCTCCTGGCCCTCCGCCTGGGCCACCCTGGGCAAAGGCCATGGCCGGGATCATCGCTGCGGCCAGGGCCGCCAATAATATCTTACGCATTATTACCTCCATTTATCCGGAATATCCGTTCCAGATTGTTGTTAAAAAACGAAACCTCGTCCTCTTCAATGAAGTACTCGCCGGAGTACGACACTGCTTGATATCCAAATACCTTTCCCAAAGTCTCTTCCAGCAACAGCTCCTGTGTTTCGAAGGCCGCCACCTGCCCCGTTGGCTGCGCGGGAGGGGGCGCCCCAGAGATCCACACCACCAGAAGCGCCCCGGCCGCCATGGCCGCCAACCCTGCCGCGGGAAGAAAAATCCTTTTGGGGAACAGACCTGGAATCCAGCTATTGGAAACCTGATCTTCCGCCTCCACCGCCGCCATAACCTTTTTCCGCAGCGTATCCGGCGCCGCAAGCTTTGGCGCGTTCTTCAGTATCTCGTCCAGTTTCATCTCTATTCCTCCATTTCCCTGGCCTGCGCCGCCAGCTGATCCCGCGCCCGGGCCAGACGGGAGCGCACAGTCCCTTCCGGCCACCCGGTGGCCTCGGCTATCTGGGTATAGCTCATCCCCTCCAGCTCCCGGAGGATGAAGACCAGCCGCTTTTCCTTTTCCAGCTTTCCGAGCAGCAGGGCCAGAATCCGCTCCGCATCCCTGGCCGCCGCCGCCCTTTCCGGGCCATGGTCATTGGCCGGGTCGCCCGGCTCCCACTGCTCCGGATCCGGCAGGCTGACATATCGCTGGGCGCCTCGTCTCCAGTTGAGGGTGGTGTTCACCGTTATCCGGTACAGCCACGAGGAAAAGGCCGATTTCCCCTCGAAGCCGGGGAGCTTTCTCCATGCGGCCACAAACACCTCCTGGGCCAGATCCTCCGCGCTTTCATGGTGATACGTCATCCGGAAAGCCACACTCCAAACAAAGTTCTTATATCTGCCATATAACTGCTCGAACGCTTTCGTGTCCCCTTCCCTGGCCTTCCGCACCACCAAACGCTCGTCATCCATCTTCACAAGCCCTGTATAGATATTTGATAACTCGTCCTGCCCTTGGGCCGGGATATTTCCGATATGGCTTATTGTATCCATCTTCTCTGCTGTCATTCATTTGCTCTTTGCATGTAAGACACGGGAGCAGGTCGGAAAGTTCCAAGATAGCGTCTACAATATTGCATCTGGGAAATTGTAAGTGTATACATATGTGAGAGTGAGCAGGAGGATCCGGAATCGGGGAGTCTTTAGTTAAAACGGGGAGAAACGAATTAAGGCTTGTTTATTCAAGGTCATCAGGGGATCCACCTACCGGCGCGCGCGTTTTTACAAATCCGGAGTAAAACCTCTGAAGCCTCGAATTAAGCCATAATCCAAATTTCTATCTTCAAATCCTTATGAAACCTTTAAATCCGCTTGTAACAAACACTTATATAACCCCAACGTCTAAGTCCAC
>JAOUPQ010000078.1 GCA_029879765.1 Nitrospinota bacterium
GGTGTTTCTTTTTCTTTTTCTCTTCCTCCTCCCGGCCGGCGCCATGGGCCGATGGGCCTCCCGCGACAGGCTCGGCTTTATCCCCAGCCCGGCCAGATCGGCCATGGCCCTGCTGCTGGCCATCGCCTCGCTGGCTCACGCCCTGGCGTGGGCCATGTACATGATATTCGGCAAGATCGCCATCACCACGGCGCTGGGGCGCATAGCGGTGAACAACGGTCTAAAACCTGGGGCCATCGCCCTACTGGCCGCCTTCGCCGCGTTCCTGGCTCTTTCCGGCCCCTCCCGGCGGGGGGTCATGGCCAGCGTATGGGGATGGCGGTTTCATATGTCGCTGGCCGCTTTGACCCTGGCCCTCTGCTTTGCCATGGGGGAGCTGGCCGTCCGGGTGGCGGCAGGCTCCATGCCGGGGGTGCGATACATGGTGTTCGTGGGGGAGGAGGAGCGCGGCGAAATATACCCCGACCTGAAAACATACCTTGCCTCCAAGCCGGACATAAAGCCGTTCATGCCCCTGCTCAACTATTACGACAATTCCCTGGGAATGCGGGATGTGGAATTCGAAAGCCCCAAGCCGAAAGGGCGATACAGGATCATGGCCCTGGGGGACTCCTTCACCTATGGCATGGCCCCATACCCGGACACGGTCATGACCCAGATGGAAAAGGAGTTGCAAACCGCCTGTGGCGGGATGGATCTGGACGTGCTCAACTTCGGCATCACTGGAGGGGAGCTGCAGGACTATCAGACCATATACGAACTGGCGGAGAGCCGGTATCAGCCGGACCTGGTGGCGCTCCACTTTTATATGGGCAACGACGGGCCCAACCTGCGCCATGACGCAATCCCGGAAAACGCCGCCCGGCGCCCCAGCTTCAAGGGATCGTATCTGGTCCGGTATCTGAAGAACATGCTGACCGTGGCCCAGAGCGTGGAGAGCGCACGGCTGCTCAACGAATGGACCCGGTTCGGCCAGGAGAAGCAGGGGGAGAAGGCCTGCGGCGGATGCCCCGTCACCCCAGGCCTGGAGATCACCGACGATTCCCCGGAGCTTAAAAACCCATACTTCGTGCCGGTGCGGTGGAACTTCTATATAGCCGTCATAGAGATCGAATCGATGTATGTGGAGGATAAGGCGGAGGCGGAGAGGCGATGGGCGCCGACGCTGGAAACCCTGGGGCGTATCGCCGACCAGGTGGAGGGGGCCGGGCGCAAGTTCGCCCTGGTCATGTATCCCTCCTCGTTCCAGGTCTATCCGAGCCGGATCGACGAATTCATGGAGGCGATCGGCCAGGTGGACAAGTACATTGACGACCTGCCCAGCCCGGAGGAGGCGGAGCGGTTCCGCAGCATACGGCGGGAGAATATCAAGACGGACCACCCCAACCTCATGCTGGCCCGGTTCTGTCTGGAGCGGGGGGTGGCCTGTCTGGACGCCACCGCCCCGTTGCTCGCCGCCGCCTCGGCTTCGGAAAAACCGCTATATCGCTCCCGGGAAACCCACTGGCTTATCCATGGCAACAAGGTGGCCGCCCGGGCCGAGGCAAGGTTCCTCAAAGAGCTGGTGTGCCCGTAAGTCTGGCCCGGCCATCCTGGTGGGGGGACTTTCACATCGGGCGGCTGGCCCTGTGTGTTTCAATTCAATGTATAATGGGCGATTATAAATAAACAGGGATTCCATGGAGAATAGCAGGTTGCGGCCGGAGGATCTGGAGGCGATGGATCGGCAGGCCGAAGAAGAGTTCCCCCACGAGTGTTGCGGGCTGGTGCTGGGCAAGCCGGGGGATCCATCGAAAAACGAAGTGCGCCCCTGCAGGAATATCCAGGAGGAGATGCGCCAGAGGGATCCGGAAGCTTTCCAGCGCGGCGCGGACACCGGGTATTTCATGGATCCGAAGGATCTGCATGAAGCTTTCAAGGAGGCGGCCAAAAAGGGGCTGGAGGTGGTGGGTTTTTACCACTCCCACCCGGACCACGGCGCCTACTGGTCCGAAGAAGACCACAAGGCGGCCATGTGGGGCGACGAGCCTTCCTATCCCGACGCCTTCCAGGTGGTGATATCTGTGATGCGGGGCAAAGTGGCCCAGCGGACGCTGTTCCTCTGGAATCCGGAGGCCAGACGTTTTACGCCAGGCGGGACCGGGGAATGAGCAACCTTAACATAGTGGAGGTGGAGGGGCTGACGGTCATTCTGGGGGGTTGTGTGGTTCTCGATGACATCACCCTGAACATCCGGGCCGGTTCCTTCACAGGGTTGATCGGGCCCAACGGCGCCGGCAAATCCACTTTGCTCAAGGTTTTGCTGGGGCTGATACAGCCGGTGCGGGGTACCGCGCGGGTGTTCGGCCATGCGCCCGGCGGGTCCCACGGGCTCATCGGCTATGTCCCGCAAAGCGCCAACACCCAGGACAGCGGCTTTCCCGTTTCTGTGCAGGATGTGGTGATGATGGGAAGGCTGGGGCCGGACCGGATCGGGGGATTGTATAACCAGGCGGACCGCGACGCCACCTGGGAGGCGATGGAGGGGGTGGGGCTTGCCTCCATGGCGAAGCAGAGGTTCGGGTCGCTCTCCGGCGGAGAGCGGCAGAGGGCCCTGATCGCCCGGGCGATGTGTGGCGGGCCGCGCCTGCTGCTGCTGGACGAGCCCACCACCGGGGTGGATGTGGTGGCCCAGGACGACTTCTATAACATGCTCACCCGGCTGAAGGAATCGCACAAAATAACCATAGCGCTGGTTAGCCACGACGTGGGGGTGATCACCAGCATGGTGGATGACCTGATATGCCTGAACCAGAAAGTGTTTCTGCATGGCCCGCCCGGCGAGGCGCTGAAGGACGGGATGATCGGCAAGGCCTACGGCAGCCAGACGGAGATAGTGATGCATGGCCATGATGTGCCCCACAGGCATCTGCCCGTCCATGGAGAGGGGGACGAGAATGGTTGACATGCTCTCCCACGGGTTCATGCAGCGCGCCCTGGTGGCGGGGCTGATCGTCGGGACTCTTTGCGCGGTGGTCTCCGTCTTCGTGGTGCTGAAGAAGCTTTCATTCATCGGCGCCGGGATCTCCCATTCCGCCTTTGGGGGGATGGCGCTGGGCGCCCTGTTCGGGGTGAACCTCACCTTTTCCGCCATGGCGTTCTGCGTGGGGGTGGCCCTGCTGATCGGGTGGCTGTCCCGCCGGGGCGGGGTGAGCGAGGATGTGGGGATCGGTGTGGTCTTCTCCTCCAGCATGGCCATGGGCGTGGTGGCGCTGGGGTTTTCCGGCGATTATACCGTGGACCTGTTTTCCTATCTTTTCGGCTCCATACTGGCGGTATCCAGCTCCGATGTGGCGCTGGCCGGGGGCACCCTGGCTGTGGCGCTGGTGGTGGTGGTGGCGCTGTTCAAGGAGCTTTTGGCGTACTGCTTTGACGAGGAGTGGGCCATGGTGCGGGGGATCAACACGCGCCTGATCCAGGACATTTTGATGGTGTTGCTGGCGGTGACGGTGGTGGTGTCGATAAAGCTTCTGGGGATCATCCTGGTGTCCGCTCTTCTGGTGATCCCCGGGGCGGTGGGGCGGGTGCTGTCGGAAAACTATCGTGGCCAGATGGCGCTCTCCCTGGCGGTGGCGCAGGTTTCCACGGTGGCGGGTCTTTATATATCATATCGGTTCGATGTGGCCTCCGGCGCGTCGGTGGCGCTGGTGGCGGCTTTCTGTTTTTTCGCGGCTGTGGCGTGGCCCCGGCGCCGGGCTTGAGCTTTTCCTCCTCGGCGGGGCCTGATGGCCCAATGCCCTGAAGTTTCAACTGGTTTCTGGTACAATATCGCTCTGGGTTTTGGCTCCCTACAGGTGAATGGATGAGAGGAATATTCGAGTATATAAAAGCGATTATGCTTTTCGTGATCGTGGCGGTGGTCAGCGCTGTGGTGGTGATGAAAGTCTCCATGTACACGGGCGGGGAAATCATATCCACCCCGGACGTGCGCGGCGGCGCCATCATCAAGGCGCTGGAGACCCTGGACCAGCAGGACCTGTATCTTAAAGTAACCAGGCTGGCGTATCACCAGCAGGTGGCCAGGGACAAGATAATCTCCCAGTCTCCGGAACCTGGAAGCCCCATCAAGCGCGGACGGGAAGTCCGGGTGGTGGTGAGCAAGGGGACCAGGTCCCAGGTGATGCCGAACCTGGTGGAGGCCACGGAGAGGGGAATCGACCGTTTGCTTTCCGAAGGGGAGCTGCGGGTGAAAAAGGTGATCCCTGTGCATATGAACGGAGCGGAGAAGGGGATAGTGCTGGCCCAGGACCCACCCCCCCAGACGGAGATCCACCGGGGGAGCGAGGTGACCCTGCTGGTCAGCCTGGGGCCGCAGCCCAGATATGTGATGGTTCCGGACCTGGGGGAGAAGCCGCTGGACCTGGCCATGCGGGCCCTGTCTGAGCTGGATCTGAAAGTGAGCGAGGTGGCCTATCGCCCGGACCTGACCAAGGCCAAGGGGACGGTGCTCTCCCACGATCCCCCTTTCGGCAGAAGGGTGCTGGGCGGCTCGGGGATATCCCTGGCGGTGTCGGAGGGGCCGGACAAAGGGGTGGCTTCCGCCCCCAGCTACACCATCTTCTTCTACACCATCCCCTCGGGGCAGGATCCAGTGAAAATATCCATCGTGCAGACCAACGCCGGCGGAGAAAAAGAAGTGTATAACCGGGTTCACATGCCGGGGGACACGGTGTCGCTCCTGGTGGAGATCCGGGGAAAGACCACCGCCAAGGTGTTCCTGAACAATAAACTGGCCGACGTAAAAAGATTTTAGCGATGTCCCCACAGTTGAAAACCAGGGGAACGGCATGGAGCATGATCTATGAGTAACAGAAAAGTTCTGGTGGCCCCGTCCATCCTATCGGCGGATTTTTCCCGACTGGGCCAGCAGATCGCCATGGTGGAGGCCGCCGGGGCGGATTGGATCCATGTGGACGTGATGGATGGGCATTTTGTCCCCAATATCACCATCGGCCCCTTGGTGGTGGAGGCCATCCGGCCAGTGACGAAGCTGACCATAGACACCCACCTGATGATAGAGAAGCCGGAGCTTTACATATCAGAATTCGCCAACGCCGGGGCGGACCTGATAACGGTCCATGTGGAGGCGTGCCCGCATCTGCACCGCACCATCGCCCAGATCAGGGAGCTGGGAAAGAAGGCCGGGGTGTCATTGAATCCGGCCACCCCCATAGAGGCGGTCGAGCCGATCCTGCCGGATGTGGACCTGGTGCTGATCATGTCGGTGAATCCCGGCTTCGGGGGGCAGAGTTTCATCCAAAGCTCCCTGGCGCGGGCCAGAAAGCTCAAGAAGATGATCGACGCGGCGGGGCTGGATGTGGACATCCAGATGGATGGAGGGATAAAGCCATCCAACGCCGCCGAGGTGCGCGCCTCGGGGGTGAACGTGCTGGTGGCCGGCAGCGCTGTATTCAAAAGCGACGATAAGGAAGCGGCCATCAGCGCGATCCGGGGGTGAGAGGAGAAACCGGGCAGCCTTTGGCGGCCAGGGCTCTAGGGTATGGCGGCGCTGGAGTTTTCCAGGTTCTTTACGGGTTGCTGCTCCTGGCTGATGGGGAAGTACATGATGAATTCGGTCCCTTTCCCCACCTGGCTGGTGAGCAGGATAGTGGCGCCATGCAAGTCTATAATCCGTTTGACAATAGGCAGGCCGATCCCGACCCCGCCATGCTTTCTTGTGTTGGATCCGTCCAGCTGGCGGAACACCTGGAAGATGATCTCTGTGTTATCCTCCGATATGCCGATGCCATTGTCCCGAACAAACGCCATCACCTGGCCGTCCTCGAATCCACATCCGAGCTCTATTCTTCCCTCCCCGCGGGGGGTGAACTTGACGGCGTTGGAAAGAAGCTGGATGAACACCTGGGTCAGCTTTTCATGATCCGCCATAATCCTTGGCATGTCTCTTCGGCATTGGACCGTAACATTATGTCCGGAAGAGGCGATCTCCAGCTGTAAAGAGTCCACCACCTGGTGTATCACCAGCGGCAGATATACCGGGTGCAGCTGCAGCTGCGGGCTGGAGTTGGAAATAGAGGACAGGTCCATCAGGTTTTCGATAAGCCCCAGCAGGGCTTCCCCCTGGTTTTGTATCTTCCCCACCATCTCCACCTGGCTGGGGGACAGGTTGTTGCCGGAAGTCTCCAGCAGGCTGGAAAACCCCAGGATGCTGGTCAGAGGGGTGCGAAGCTCATGGCTGATGTTGTCCAGGAATTCCGATTGGGCCTTGTGCATATCCTGGGCCTTTTCCTTTTGCGCCTTGAGCTCCACGTTTTTGGCGGAGAGTTCGGTCTCCCGGATTTTCAGGGCGGAGGCGGCCTGTTTATGTCTGGAGATTTCGGCCACGGTGGTCAGGATAAGGTTGTGCTGCAAAGTGGAAATCAGGATGGCCAGCAGCCCGAATCCGGAATAGAAGAACATATGGGTGTATGTCTGCAGCAAGGAATGGTGGAAGCCATGAATCAGGGAAGGGATCATGTAGCCGGCGAAGCAGATGAGAAAGAAAATGAACATGATCCTGGGGGGGAGGAGCGACACGGAGAGGGCGATAAATATCACAACGCCGGAAACCAGGGCCCAGTGGGAATGACATCCTCCCGTGAGATAGATCATAATCCCGGCGATCGAGGCGCCCAGTAGAACCATGGAATAAAACACCTTGGTGAGATATTCGAGGGATCCCCCGGCGCGAATAAGGTATAAAAAGTACAACGAACCGATAATGCCCACGGTTTTAAATGCGAAAAGCTGCCAGAAAAGCTCTGGGGAAACGTAAAGATCGGGGAAGTTCGAAGTGATCAGGAAGATAATCCCCAATCCAATGCCGATGCGAAGCCGCTTTGCGTAGGTCTGGAGAATGAATTCCTCCACATCCGGCTTCATGCCGGTGGGGAAAAGGAGCTTTTTCGTCCAGTGCAAATCAGTCATGATAGGCCGCACATATTTATAAAGATTTCCCCCGCAAGATACCACAATATATCACACTTGAGCCGGTATTTCAAAGGAATCCCCCCCGGTCGCAAAGATATTGCTAAAGACCCCAAATGGCCTTATAATTGTAAAGTTATAGTATAGAAGACATTCAATTTGGATGAATACAGGAATAGATGAGCACACCCGATCCGTCCACTACGCGTCCCATGAAAACAAAGATCATGAAGCCCGGGGCGGGAGGCTCTGGAAACGCTCAAACGGGAGGCACTGGCAGCACACAAAGGGTTAAATACCTGGAGAGATTGCGCAAGATCTCCCACCAGATCCATTCCGCGGAAAACCTCGACGAGATCCTGATCAACCTGCGCAACCCGATTCTTAGCCTGCTGGACGCGCAACGGGTCACCATATACGCTGTCGACAAGGTGAAGAGGGAAATATATTCCAAATACAAGCTCGGCGACGAGGCCATGCTCATCCGGGTTCCCATCAATAAACTGTCGATCGCCGGATATGTGGCCGCCACCGGCTCCAATATCGCCATCTCCGACGCCTACAACGATATCGAACTGTTGGCCATATACCCGGATCTCAAGTTCGACAGATCCTGGGACAAGAAAACCGGATTCCGGACCAAGCAGGTCATCGCATACCCCCTGATGCACGAGAAGTTTTTGATGGGGGTCATCCAGGTCATCAACAAGAAGTCCGGCGATAACTTTACCAACGCGGACCGCAACGCCATCCAGGAGATCGCCGAGGTCCTGGGGCTGGCCCTGTATAACCACCAAAAAAGATCGGTAAAATATAAAACGAAGTTTGACTGGTTGCTGCACAACAACCACGTCACCAAGGAGGACCTGGACAAAGCGATCCGCGAAGCACGCCTGCGCAACTGGCCCCTGGAGGAGGTGCTGATAAAAATCACTAAAATCTCCAAGGAAAACCTGCTAAAGTCGCTCTCGGCGTATTTCAACCTGCCGTTCTTTTCCCTGTACGACTCCTTCGTCCCTTCCCTTTCGCTGGTGGACAGGCTCAACAAGAAAAATCCCTTCAGCTTCCTGGAGGCCAACGGCTGGGTGCCTTTCCGCGAAGAAGACAAAAAGCTCCATATCCTTGTGGAGGATCCCTCGGACCAGGCGAAAGTCGCCCAGATTCCCCTTATGGTAAGGGGGGGGAAGTTCGAAATGTTCGTCGGGCTCAAAAGCGATGTAAACCAGCTCATCTCCAAACTTTCCGGCCAGAAGAAATCGATGGTCGGCCGGGAGTTCGACGACAGCGACCTGGAGCTGACAAAAGGCGACGAAAGCGCCACCGACAAGGAATTCCAGGACGAGGGAATCGTCGTGGAGGAGGGGGACTCCGGAGTGGTGAAGTTGGTGAACTTTCTGCTGGTGGAGGCGTATAACCGCGGAGTCTCCGACATCCATGTGGAGACTTACCCGGGGAAAAGCAACACCATCATCCGATATCGCCAGGACGGCGCCTGCTATGTGTTCAAGGAGATCCCCGCCAACTGGAAAAAGGCGATCCTCGCCCGCATCAAGATCATGAGCAACCTGAACATCGCCGAAAGACGGCTGCCCCAGGATGGAAAGATACAGCTCAAGCATGGCGACAAGCTTATCGAATACCGCGTCGCCACCCTGCCCACCTATGGCGGCAATGAAGACGCCGTGTTGCGTATCCTGGCGGCCAGCGAGCCTTTGCCCCTGGACAGGCTCAACCTCTCCGCCCGGAATATGAAATTCTTCCTCGACGCCGTGGCCCATCCATACGGCATCTTCCTCTGCGTCGGCCCCACAGGCTCCGGCAAAACCACCACCCTGCACTCCGCCCTGGGCCATATCAACACCCCGGAGCGGAAGATATGGACCGCCGAGGACCCGGTGGAAATCACCCAGCGCGGCCTGCGCCAGGTGCAGATGCATCGCCAGATAGACCTCACCTTCGCCGTGGCGCTCAAGGCGTTTTTGCGGGCGGATCCGGACGTGATAATGATCGGTGAGATGCGCGACTTTGAAACCGCCAACATGGGCATCGAAGCCTCGCTCACTGGCCACCTGGTCTTCTCCACTCTGCACACCAACTCGGCCCCGGAGACTGTCACCCGACTTATCGACCTGGGGCTGGACCCCCTGAACTTCGCCGACGCATTCCTGGGCGTGCTGGCCCAGAGGCTGGTGCGCACCCTCTGCCCATTCTGCAAACAAAAGGTCAACCCCACCAAGGAAGAACTGGCCCAGATGTCGAAGGAATATGGCGAGAAACTGTGGCCGGAACTCAAGGAGATGGTTCCCCAGGTAAACATCTGCAAGCCGAAGGGATGTGAAAAATGCAATAACACCGGGCTTAAAGGGCGAACCGGCCTGCATGAGATAATGAATATGAACCTGGAATTAAAAAAGCTGATCCAGAAAAAAGCCACCGTGGAAGAGATGCGCGACGCGGCCCTCCGAAACGGAATGCGAACCCTGAAACAGGACGGGATATGGAAAGTCCTGAAAGGGGACACCACCATGGAGCTGGTCCGGGCGGTGGCTTCCACATAACCGGCCATAAACACCATCGGCCGGCTCCATCGCCGGCCTTTTTTTATTCATCGAATGCAAGATAACCGGAAAGACGAGACGCCCCCGGAGCCAGACTCCAGGAGGGTTCGCATAGACCTGGAGTACCTGGGGGGCCGCTATGCCGGATGGCAATGGCAGGATAACGCCCTCTCCATCCAGCAGGTGGTGGAGGAAGCCCTGGCCGCCATGGTGCGACACCCCGTCCGGGTCACCGCCTCCGGCCGCACCGACGCAGGAGTCCACGCCCTGCTCCAGCCCACCCATGTGGACCTGGCCACCAATATGGAGGATGTCCATATCCTGCGCGGTCTCAACTCCCTGCTGCCGGAGGATATCGCCGTCCGGGCGGTGGCCACCGTGGATGGCCGGTGGAACGCCCGCAAAAGCGCTGTCCGGAAAACATACCGATACATGATCCATAACAGCCGCATCCCCTCGGTGTTCCTCCATGGCAGGGTGTGGCGCATACCGCACCCACTGGATATCCCGGCGATGCGGACGGCGGCGGCCATGCTCGTGGGGGAGCGGGACTTCGCCTCCTTCCGCGCTTCCGGCTGCTCCTCCAAATCGCCGGTGCGGAACCTTATGGCGCTGGATGTGGCGACGGGGAGTATAGAAGAATTTGTCCCCGGATTCTCCTCCACCGGGGAGGGGGAGGAGGAACTGGTCATAATGACTTTCACCGGAAGCGGTTTTCTTAAACAGATGGTCCGCAACATGGTGGGGACACTGGTGGAAGTGGGCCGGGGGAAGATGGCGCCGGAGCAGGTGGGCGCCATCCTGGAGGCGAAAGACCGTCGCGCCGCCGGGCCCTGCGCCCCGCCCCAGGGGCTGTGCCTTATCGATGTGATTTACGATTAATGTACATAAGCAGGCGCCGACAGTCTGTAATAATAAGTCTCCACTTCCATCTTTTCATCTTTCCTGTTCCAGATGGCTTTTCTTTGCCCCGACCTTTGCCCGATGTTTGTCGTTGTTTGGATCATCTTTGAAAAGGAAGCCTTGTGGTGGGTATGAAGGGAGACACACGGGAAAGCTGCCATGGCGCCTCCCCGTGAAGCATGGAGAACCTGTCTGCAGCGAAAAGAATTTCACCGCGCTGGACCGTTGCTTACCCCCCAGTTCAATAAGCAAGTGCACCGCTAAGCATAAGGATATGCTTGGTGGCTATGAGAAAGAAATATAAGCAATTGGGAATCAAAAAGCGGGAGAGAGTCATGGTGTTGCACAGCCTGGGCTGGAGTCATGGTTGTATGGCCTGTGACATCGGACGACCCAAAAGCACTGTGACACGTGAGATTCAACGGAACCAAGAGCCTGGCGAAGGGCTGTACAGCTCATGGGACGCAGCGAAACGGAGCCGCGAAAGAAAGCGGCAAGTCGCCCAGCGCGAGCGGCTAAAAACCGTCACCGTGCGGCTTTATGTGCGCCCCGCATCTGGTGACGACCGCTCCGGGTTCGGCCACTGGGAGGCGGACTCCATCGTGTCGCTGGCCAGCAAGGTGGCGCTCAACGTCGGTCTTGAAAGGAAGAGTCGGCGTCTTTGCTTGACGAAGCTGCCGCGGAAGAGCTCCGGGCATACGAGCAAAGCGCTGGCGATTAGGCTCGGCTCCTTTTCTGGCAAGGCGCGTCTGTCGATCACGTATGATAACGGGAGCGAGAACGCCGAACATGAGGCGGTCAACAAAGCCTTGGGGACCGCGTCATACTTCTGCGCGCCGTATCACAGTTGGAAAAAAGGCGCCGTTGAAAGTGTTAACGGGCTGGCGCGGCGCTATATTCCGAAAGGGGCCGACATCGGCAAGCTGACGGAAGAGAAGATTAAATGGATCGAGGAGCAGTTGAACAACCGCCCTCGAAAATGCCTTGGCTACCAAACTCCAGCCGAGGTTTTTGATAAACTATGCGGTGCGCTTGCTGGTTGAATGTGGCTTTTGCCCAGATGGAGAAAAAATCCATTTTTCGGTTTTGGTGGCAGGAAGTAAACAGCGCTA
>JAOUPQ010000004.1 GCA_029879765.1 Nitrospinota bacterium
ACTATTGGCGAGCTTTGCAGGATCTGCCAGACAAGGGGATAAGCCATGATGGGGTCCACCCGTCGGTGGCCCCAGAGGGGAGCGGCGTTTTCACCCCAGAGGCGCTGCGCTATGGCCATAACGTACGCAGCTTCACATTCATGCAAACCCTGGGCAAGCTTACCGCCGCTTTGGATTGACGCCGGGCGCGCCCGCTGGCTTATCGCAGATCAGGCGAAGCCCTGTGGGACGCGCCGGAGCGCTCCAGGATCTTCTTTTCGGCGGTCGCGGTTCGTTCGTTGTCCACCACAATGATCACCCCTTTTTCCAGCTCGATAACTGTGTATTTCCCCTCGGTATTATCCAGCAGCCGGGCCAGGGTCTTCATATCCCCCACAGGCGTCCCGTTCACCTTGGCCACTTCGCTGTAGAACAGATCCTGATATCCTGCGTTCATGGGATGGGCCAGGGTGTTGCTCAGCATCACGATCTCCCTGCGCTCTTCCGTCACCAAGGCGCCCTGAGTCTCCGCCACCAGCTTTGGCGGGGCGTTGTGGCTCCAGGAAGGGCCCCATTCCATCAGGTAGTTTATGGTCAGGGGAGTGAACACCATCCCTCCGAATATGTAATAGCTCGGAACCTTGTCATACACCAGGGGGATCAGCGGCTTCTCACCCAGCAGGGGAAGCTTGATCTTGAAGCGGGTCTTGTCCCGGATGATACTCAACTCGATCTCATCGCCCAGAAAGCGCTTGCGCACCAGATAGTCCGCCGACACACGAAGATCATCCGTCATCAGGATAGAGCCATCATTGGCCACAGGGACGCCATCGATCTCCGTCACCACATCGCCCGGCTGGATATGACCATAGGCGGAGCCGCCATAGGCCACCATGACCACGAGCACCCCGGTTTCCCCTTTTTTCATGCCATGATAATCGCGCAAAGCTTCGTTTTCCATGGGCTGGGCCAGGACGCCATCATCGGGAAATCCATCGAACTTGCCGTCCTCCACATCCTTAAGGAAGTGGTTTATCACAGGGGTGGGGATTATATAGCCTATATTCTCCCCTTGTCGCAGCGACTGCATGGCGATGCCGGCCACCTGACCATCCATCAGCACGGGGCCTCCGCTGTTCCCCGGATTGATGGCCGCGTCGATCTGCACACCCAGAAGCTTGAAAGATCCGTGGGCGTATACCATCATTTCTATCCTGCTCACGATCCCCTTGGTGATGGATATCTCGTTGCCCCCCTGCGGATAGCCGAACACCGACACTTCATCCTGGGGGTTTGGCAAGCCTCCCAGCTCCAGGCTTTCCGTCCCCTCGAAGAACGAATTGTCCTCCATTTCCAATATGGCCAGGTCGCACTGATGGCCCACGCTTTTCACCCTGGCCTGATACTTCTCCGGATCCCCGGCCTTCTTCACCTGGATGAACACACTGTTGGCCACCAGATGGGCGTTGGTCAATATCCGGTTTCCCTTCAGGATCACGCCGGAGCCGATCCCTTTCTGCTGGGTTTTGCGTTGCCACGGCATGTAAAAATGGGGCGCGTGGGTGATGGAGAATATTTTCACCACCGCCTTGTTTATTTTTTTCGGCTGGATCCCGGCGTGGGAATCGCCAGCCACCAGCGCAAAAGCCAGGGTCGTCCATATGGCGATCCGCGGAAGAGATATCCCTTTCATATAACACTCACCTTGAAGCTTGGTTTATGGCAAAGCCCTACTATATATGGAGAAGCGCGCAATATACAACTCCGTTCGCTCCGGGTGGCCGCCTCCTGTCACCCCGGCATGCGGCCCACCGCTTCGGCGGTCACCACATAGCGCATCGGCCCTCCGGGGGTCACCGCGTCGAATGGCCAGCAGGTCACCAGCGCCAGAAGAGGCTCCCCTCCGTCATCCACGATCGTGGCGGTTCGGGAGTCCGCCACCTCCAGGGAGACGATGCGATATACGATCACCTCCCTGGCGGGGGTGTGGGCCAGAAGCACATCCCCTTTTTTAAGCTGACGCAGGAAACTGAAATGAGTGTCCCTGTGTCCGCTGAAAACCGCCACACCAGGCGCCCCCGGCATGGCGGACCCGGGCGCGTGGCCCGGGCCGAATGCCAATGTCCTGCCGCTGTCCCCCTCCAGCGCCACCATTCTCGTTCCCAGTCTGGGCGCCTCCAGCAGCGCCACTGGCCGGGTATCCGCCCAAGGCCACGGTTTGGGGGCTTCTTTCGCTTCCGTCGACTGGCGCCAGGCTCTTTCGATCAGCGCCTGGGCCAGGGCGGCCTTGGCGTGAATGTAACCTCCACTCAGCGCCAGGGCCACACCAGCGGCCGCTGTCATCATGGCAATCCATCTCATTTTTCCAGCCTTTTCGCCGCCAGGAACCATAGGCCCATGGAAAGAGCCAGCAGGAAAAGCCCCCCATAAAGGAGCAGTTGGGCGTGGGTTGCGGTCTTGGCCATGCCGAACACCTTCCCATGCTCCCAACCCCTGGGCATGTTGGTTTTCATCGCATGGGTGGTCAGTTTTTCGTTTCCAGGCCGGACGGGGGTCACATCCACCGCCACCATGCTGGTGAACTTGCTCACCAGGTGATGCTCGATGGACAAATCCACCACCGCCTGGCGGATGCCTGCCGCGTCCGGGCCACCCGTGGCTTTGTTATGCCTCTCCACCAGCGAGTCTATCTTCCACCTGGCCCACATCTTCCCCACGCCGGGGCGCTCTTCCGGGGTCATCTCGGGGGCCGCGGTATAGGTTTGGCCGCCCATATCTCCCGTGACAGTCAACTTGGTCAGTTGTGTTTCCGATCGCACCGCCACCACCACCGGCTCTCCGGAATAGAGGTCCGGGATCGGGTCGGGGAACATTTCCACCTCTCCTCCGCCCTCAACGGTCAGTTTTATATCGGTGAGCGCCGGCGATTCGAGCTTCCGGAAAAGTCGGGTCATTTTCTCCTCCACCTCCTCCACCGAGCTGATGAAAGTGTATGTCCCCTTGCCGCGTCTGGCGGCATGCTCCATGAAATAGCCGTTGGGCGCTGAACCTATCCCCACTGTGAACAGCCGGGCGGCGCCGATATGCTCGCTGATGGCCTCCAGCACCCGCTCCTCGTTCCCCACGCTACCGTCGGTGAGGAATACGATCTGCGTAAGCCTTCCCTTCTCGTTACTCACATGGGATAGGGCCAGCATCAGCGCTGAATATATTTCCGTTCCTCCCTCGGCGTTTCTGGCATTGACAAAGCTCTTGGCCCGGGCCACGGCGGCCCTGTCCGCGGGGATGGTCTTCAGAAAAAGAGGGAACTGCCTGTTGTCGAAGGCTATGACGTTGAACGTGTCTGTTTCCTTCAGCCTGTCCAGCGCCATCAGCAACGCCCGCTTGGCCTGTTTGATACTCTCCCCGGCCATGGAGCCGGAGATGTCCAGAACGAATATCACCTCTCTGGGGATGGTAGATTCTAAATCGGAGGTGGGGGGGGTGAGGGTCAGCAATGAGTATACGGCCTTATCGGTTTTCTCCGTGAACAAAGCGGCCTCGGTCTGGCCCAGGGCAGGTTTCCATTCCAGGTTAAAATCCCCATCGGCGAAGTAATCTCCATCCAGCGCCACTATCCCATGCCCCGGCTGCTCCTGGGTCACCTTTATCTTGTGCGTGGCGCTTCGGATATACTCCATGGTATAGCCGGGCATCAGGTCCACCTCCAGGGAAACGGGATTTATCTTTCCATGATCAGGATGCTGGACCGGGGGCGTGATGGAGGCAGCGTCCGGAACCTGGTCCGTATCCGGAGCCCAGCCCAGGCCTGACGGGGGGCGATTTGTTACAGCAGCGCCGGGGATATAGCGCGGCCCCACAACCATGGGGAACCGCAGGGAGCTTATCCCCTGATCCTGGGTGACCATCTGCTGGTATTCGATCTCCACAGTCACCCTGCCACCCGGCTCGATGTTGGCCACCGATATGGTGAAGATGTTCGGCCTGTTCTGGTCCACCAGTCCGGCCCTTTTCCCCTGGGCCTTGGCCGCGTCGTATGTTTTTTTCGCCTCTTTTTTCTCCTGAATCATCCCCTCGATCACTCGATCGCCGATCCGAAGCCGCATCCCATCCACCGCCGCGCCCGCGGGCAGGGGGAACACATAAACCCCCTCGGCCCAGCGATTCCAGGGATTGTTAAACTCCTGGCGCACCACAGCCCGGACCAATGGCCCGGTGACCTTCAACTGGACATTGGTGCTAAGGAGCGGGGCCATGTCCATCTCCCCCTCGCTGTTAAGGATCAATCCCCATGCGCCCGGTTTGTTCAGCATCGCCGAAAGCCTGGCGTCCTGGGCGGCTTTGCCCTCTGGCGCGATTAGAATTGACCATGTGATTACCATCCAGACAAACGTTTTTTTCATCATAAAATCCTCCATTTGTTAAATATATGCCGTCCCGAGGCGGTAGGGGGTGTAGGCGGGAGCTCCGATCGGCCTGGAAGGTAAATCTGCCCATCGAGCCTGTCGCGCCCCGGGACGGCTGTTGAATTGCGCTCAGCGCTCATCGGTTTCCCTGGCGCCTTCGCGTTTTGTTTTTGGCCGACAGCGGCAAAGACATGTGCCATGGAGCCTTGCGGGTTCCATGTTGGCGTTGGTGCATCCATGGATCCCCTCCGCGCTACGGATCTCATGGTTCTCCATCCGGGCCTCATCCATTTCTTTCATCTGCGCCTTTACCATCGGTTTTCCTTTCCCTGTTTTCACCCTGAGGCTATTAAACCAATACCGAATGGAGAGCCCGTGACGGCAAAATGGAGAACAGCGGTGGAGATAATGGAAAACCGGTGGAGACACAAAATTGAGGGCTGGCCAGGAGCCATTCGGCGTTATACTTTCCCCAAGGAGGCGCCAAATATGCCGAAAATCATAGGGATAGTGGAAGACGATACGGACCAACTGGAAAACTACGCCGACGCCATGCGCCGGAAAGGGTATGAGCCGGTGGGGTATACCCGGGCGGACCAGGCGCTGGAGGCCTTCACCAAAAATCCGCCGGACCTGGCGGTCCTGGATATTTCTCTGGGCGCCGAGGTGGATGGAGGATTCGAATTGTGCCGAAGCCTGCTGGCGGCGCATCCCGGCCTGCCGGTGATTTTCCTCACCGACAGGGTGGATGAGATAGACAAGATATCCGGCTTGCGCCTGGGGGCGTGGGATTATGAAACCAAACCCATATCCTTAAACTTTTTGGCGGAAAAGGTGGCGGCGATCTTCCGGATCATGGAAAGCCGCAGCCAACCCCATGGAAAAGCGGAAGGGATCATCAAAACCGGGGATCTTGCTCTGGATGAAAACCGGATGACCGTGACATGGAAAGGGGCGCCGCTGGACCTGACCCTGACCGAGTTTCGCATCGTGGCGGCGCTTTGCCGCAGGCCAGGGGATGTGAAAAGCTACGAGTCGCTGATGGATTCGGCAATCCAGACAGTGGTGGCCCATAACACCGTCAACACCCATATCAGGCATATCCGCAAGAAGTTCGCCGCCTTGGATCCCGGCTTTGACAAGATACAAAATGAATACGCCCTGGGGTATCGCTGGGCGGAGGATTGACAGATGAAGAGCGCTGGTCCTCCAATTCCTTCCTTGCCGGGGCTATATCCATGAGGTTGGGTATAAGGGCAAGGCTCATTCTGCTGACCCTGGCGTTTCTTGTCATTCCGGTGCTGGCGTATATCTCGTCCCAGGAGATGAAGCGTTTCATGCTGCGCCACCAGCAATCCTCCCAGCTGATCGCCGCCCAGGCCCTGGCCGCCTCCTTGCATGGCCAATATGCCCAGTTCCAAATGCGCCAGGAGAAGAGCGGAGAGCTGACAGACGCGGCGATGTTCATCCATCGCGCCACGAGCCCATTCCGGATGGATGGCCTGGCGGACGAGTGGGCGCCCGCCGCCAGCGCTGTCCGCGAATTCGGCAGGGAGAGCCTGCTGATGGAATCGGGGGGTGGATTCGACCCTGCGACGGGGGGATTCAAGCTGATAGTGGCAAGATGGGAGGATCACATCTATCTGCTGGTGTCCGTGCAAGATGAAACCGTAATCCCGATAAGTCGGGGCTGGACTGATCCAGGGAAAGCGGATCATCTGCGGTTGGGGCTGGGCGCGCCGGGGGAAGGGGAGAGGAAATATATCGTCCCGGTATCATCCGATGGGGAGCTTTCCTTCCTGGAGGAGGCGCCAGGCGGCGGAAGGGTGGAAAGAAATGAGACTTTGGCCGGGCGAGTGAAAATAAATTCGCGCGGATATGTGATGGAGATCGCCCTGCCGGAAAGCCAGATCGCCGGCTCCATGACGCTTCGGATAATAGCGGAGGATGTGGACGACCAGAGGCGGGGCAGGGTGAAGTCGGCGATCGGGCCCATGGAAGATGGCGCCCCTGGCCTTATTCACCTGGCATACTTTCAGTCGCCCGAAATCCAGGGCATGCTAGATAGTCTGGATTTGGCGGAGGTGGAAGCCAGGGTGTTCGACAGGGCAAGGCGTTTGCGCGCCTCCACCGGGTTTGCGGCGGATGTATCGGGCGAGGGTGAGGCGCTCCGTATCCTGGCAAGTGGCGCTCCCTATTATACGAATATAGAAACAGGCCCGAATGGGGAGAAAGTGGTGGCTGCGGCGCCGATAAAAGGCTCCGATGGTGGATCGCTGGGCGTCGTGATCCTGGAGCGCTCCACACGGGGGGCGGATTCGATGCAGGACAAGGCGATGGAGAACACCCTTTGGGGCGCCTTTCTGGCCTTTGTGGCCGTGGCCGCCGGGCTGGTGATATTTTCCACACGTCTCTCCTGGCGCATCCACAGGCTTCGCGGCGAGGCCGAGCGGGCCATAGACCAGGAGGGTCGCGTGCGGGTGGATGGGCTGGAAGCCAGCCGCGAATCGGGGGATGAGATCGGCGACCTGTCCAGATCCATATCCGGATTGCTGAAAAAATTGCGCAGCCATCATGATTTTCTGGCGATCCTGCCCAGGACCCTGAAGCACGAGATCAACAATCCCTTGAACACCATCACCGTTTCCCTGGAGAATCTGGCGGCGCAGGAGATGGGGCAAGCCGGGAGCAAGTATATCCAAAGCGCCGGGCGTGGAGTGGCGAGGCTGCGGGAAATAGTGGACAACCTGGCGGAGGCGGCCAGTGTCGAGGATTCGATCCAGGAGGAGAAGTTCGAGCCGGTGGATCTGGCGCTCATATTGGAGAGGTATATGGAGAACAGCGCTGGAGTTTACAAAGATCGCCGGATACAGTTCTCCAACCGGGCAGGGAAGGCGGCTATTCTTGGCTCTGATTACCGGATCGAGCAGCTGCTGGACAAGCTGATGGACAACGCGCTGGATTTCACTTTCCGGGATGGAACCATCGAGGCGCGGCTGGAGCGAATGAATGGCAGGTTCCTGCTGACCTTTTACAATGACGGTCCTCCGATCCCGGAGAGGACTTTGGGTAATATGTTTGATTCCCTGGTGGCGGACAGGGAAGGGGATAAAAGCGCCCGGACGCATTTGGGGATCGGGCTTTATGTGGCGCGGGCGATCTGTCAGGGGCATGGGGGGGGCATCTCGGCAAGGAACACATCGGATGGAAAGGGGGTGGAGTTTCTGGTGATTCTGCCCGCGGCGAGGCACGGATGAATTATAATCCTCATTACCACCCTGCTTCAAAGGCGGGGGGGCCGGATGTGAACCATGACAAGTGGAAGGTTATCTGGTAAATGGCAATTAACGTGAAAAGTAAATCCATCAACTCCAACGGGCGCTATTTCATGAGTCGTCCGGATCATTTCAACATCGAGTATGTAATCAATCCATGGATGGAGGGGAATATCGGCCGGGCCGATTCCGCCCGGGCCATGGACCAATGGAGCACGCTGTACCATCTGGTCGCCGATCGGGCAAAGGTGGAGCTGATTCCCCAGGCGCCCGGATTGCCGGACATGGTGTTCACCGCCAACGCCGGGCTTGTCCTGGATAACACCGTGGTCATCTCCCACTTCGCCCATCCGGAGCGTCAGGGGGAGGAGGGGTTGTATCGGAAATGGTTCGAGGATCATGGATACGAAGTTGCTGTGGTTCCCGATGGCATATATTTCGAAGGGGCTGGGGATGCGTTGTTCGATGGCTCCGGGCGCAGGCTCTGGGCGGCTTACGGGAACAGGACATCGCTTTTCTCCCATCCCTTTCTGGCCGAAACCTTCAACATAGAGGTGGTCAGCCTGCGGCTGGTGGATCCCAGGTTCTATCACCTGGACACATGTTTCCTCCCTTTGCCGGACGGCGCCGTGGCGTGGTATCCGGGGGCGTTCGACACCAGATCGAACCAGGTCATAGAAAGCCTGGTTCCTTTGGAAAAGCGGATCATAGTGGGGGAGGATGACGCGCCTCGATTTTCCGCCAACGCGGTGGTGGTGGGGGATTTTGTGATAATGAACTGCGCTTCGGAAAAATTATCCAGGGCGGTGCAGGAGCGCGGCTTGAAAGTCGAGATCGTGGATTTTTCCGAGTTCATCAAGGCCGGAGGCTCCGCCAAATGCCTGACGCTACGGCTGGACCAGAGCGCCGAGGCCGATCGGATGGCGCGTTGCACCACGGTGGCCCGGGAGGTGGAGATTCAGGGGCAGCTTATAGATTCTGCCCTGCTGAGCCGTATATGCGATACCGTGGCCGACTCCGGAGGAGCGTTCCATGCCAGGGACATGCGCCTGGGACACAAAAGAGACGAGCCATCCCATGTGCTGATGGAGGTGGCGGCGCCGGGGGAAGGGGACCTGGGGGCCATCATGCAGAGAATAGTGAAGCTGGGGGCGCGTCTGCCTCTGGGCGAAGTGGTGGATGTCCGGCTGGCGCCCGCGCCGAAGGATGGAGTGGCTCCGGAGGATTTTTACAGCACCACCATATATCCCACCCAGGTGCGGGTGGAGGGGGAGTGGCTGGAGGTCTTGGACCAGAGAATGGACGGGATAATCGTGGTGGCCGACGGCGCCGCCCGATGTGTGCTGATCCGTGATCTTTTAAAAGGCGACCTGGTGGCCACCGGCGGGGATGGAATCCGGGCGGTGGCGCCCATGGCCCATCGTTGGGCCAGCGGTGGATTCGAATTCATGACCTCCTCTGTTTCCAGCGAACGGCGGGTGGAAGGCTCGGTGGAAAAGGTGGCCTGGGAGATGAACAGGATAAAGCGCCGGGGTGGCAGGATCGTGGTGGTGGCGGGCCCGGTGGTGGTCCACACTGGCGGATCCGAGCCGATGGCCTGGCTTGCGGCCAATGGCTATATCAGCGCCCTTCTGGGGGGGAATGCCATCGCCGTCCATGATGTGGAACAGGCCATGTTCGGCACAAGCCTGGGGGTGGACATCAAGACGGGCAAGGTCACCCAGGGGGGGCACAGGAACCATATCGCGGCCATAAACCGGGTGCGGCTGGCGGGGTCCATCAAGGAAGCCGTAGAGAACCAGTTGATCAACTCCGGGCTTTTCCGGGAGCTGGTGCTGGGAGGTATCCCCTTCAGCCTGGCCGGTTCCATCCGGGACGATGGGCCGCTGCCGGAAACCCGGATGGATCTGATCCAGGCGCAGCGCGAATATTCCACCCTGATAAAGGGGGCGGACATGATTCTCGCTCTATCCACCATGCTGCACAGCATCGGCGTGGGGAACATGACTCCTTCCGGCGTGAAATTCGTTTGCGTGGATATCAATCCGGCGGTGGTGACCAAGCTTCTGGATCGGGGGAGCCTGGAGTCGATCGGGATTGTGACAGACGCCGGTTTGTTTGTGGCCCATCTTGTGGGGAAACTGAAAGAAATGGAGGGGTGAACTTCATTTGTGGAAGAGCCCTTCGCCCGCCCCGCCCCGCCGACCGCCTATGCCGAAAGTAAAAACCAAACGCATCCGGCGCCATCCTCTGCGTGTATGTTTCTGCATGGGGTTATGGCTGGCGGTTCTGCTGTTCGCCAGGGTGGATCCTGCCGCCGCTGACATCGTCGATGATTTCTGGACAACCACACGCTCCGGCGCTGCGGCGATATCGCTGACGGAAGACAACGACGCCTTTGTCCCTGGCGTAAACTCCGACCAGGAATACACCAGCGGCCTGCGTATCCAGTATACATTCCTTGGCAGGGCTTATCTGCTGGATGAGTCTGGCCAAGCCCATGAACTGGAGGCGGGGAGCGATGGGACCGCTGCGATCATTCGTCATGGAAAGCCGGTCCGTATCATCGCCGGAAAAGAGGAGGGCTTGGCCGTCTCCGAAGTGGGTTATCTGCGGTTCCGGCTGCGACAAACCCCCGGGGAAGGTAATTCGCAACTGCAGGCTCGCCTCACGAATTATGGATTCGCCATTGGCCAGGAAATATATACCCCCCGGAATACCCGCGCATATGAGCCTTTGCCAGATGAGAGACCCTATGGGGGTTGGTTATATTTCGGCGCGTTTGTTCAGACCGCCACCAACGAGGGGGCGTACTACAATATCGAATTGGATATCGGTTGCATCGGGCCTTGCGCCATGGCGGACATGGCGCAGGGGGTGATCCATAAATACCTTGTCTATTCTTCCGTGGCCCAGGGGTGGAAAAACCAGGTGTCCAACGAGCCGGGGGCGATGCTGGGCATGGAGGCGCGCAAAGTGCTCTTTGAATATCCCGCCGCCAGCGAATATGAACACAGGAATGTGGAGATTTCATATTTCGCCAAGGGAAGCTTGGGGAATATCTTCATGGACACCTCTGTCGGCTTTTCCCTGCGCCTGGGGGCTTTTCACACGGATTTCGCCAGCATGGGGGCTCCTGGTCGCGCGGCCACCAGGGTGGCCAATGAAGGGGAAGAACGGGAGCAAAAGCGAAATTGGTCCCTGGCCCGCTCCCTTAATGGCGGCGATGATGGGGGGCCAAAAGAAATGTTTCTTCTTGTGCGGCTGGAGGGGAAAATGGTGCTGCATAACGGCCTGCTTCAGGGGGGGATGTCATCCGCTAATGAAATCCACACAGTTTCACCCAGCCGGTTTCTGGTGGATGGAGAGGCCGGGTTGGTGGCTCACTATAACTCCCTGAGGATTTTGTTCAGTATCCGCTCCAGAAGCACTGAATTTGAAAAGGACCAATGGTCGCCCACCCGGCATGTATACGGCAGGTTTCAGATCACCTTCTTTCATTGACAGGCGCCCAAGCCTATCTGGCAACAACAAATAGAATCAATCCCTGATTCGTCCTGCCCGGTAATCTTCTATCGCCTGCTGGATTTCCTCGTCGGTGTTCATCACAAATGGCCCCCATCGCGCCACTGGCTGGTTCAGAGGCCTGGCCGCCACCACGAAAACTCTGCAGCCGCTGTTCCCCGCCGCCAGCTTCACTATGTCGCCATCGCTCAACTGGCCCAACGTTCCTGCGGTCAGGGTGGTTCCATCCGCCTTCCCTTCTCCCTGGATCATATACACGAAAGCGGATTTCCCTTCCTCCACCGGGACCGATAAGGATGTGTCGGGAGGCAGGGAGATATCCACATACAGGGGGATGGTCACGATCCCCTGCACAGGGCCTGTCACACCAAAGGCCTGCCCCGCCAACACCCTGGCCACGGCGCCACCGGGCAGCCTGGCATGGGGGATCGCCTCCGGCGGGATGTCCTGATACCTGGGGGGAACCATCTTGCTGTCGGCTGGGAGGTTCACCCACAGCTGGAATCCCCATAACATCCCTTCTTTCTGCTTGGGCAATTCAGAATGAACCAGGCCCCGGCCTGCGGTCATCCACTGCGCCCCGCCGGGTTGCAACGTGCCGGAATTGCCCGCGCTGTCCGCATGATCCACCACTCCGGCGATAAGATATGTGACAGTTTCGAATCCTCGGTGAGGGTGGTCGGGGAATCCGCCAATGTAGTCATCAGGATTGTCGGACTTGAATTCGTCGAAAAGGAGAAACGGATCTAGCTCCATCATCCGGCCAGACCCGATGATCCTGGTGAGCCGGACCCCGGCCCCATCGGAGGTTCTGACACCCTCCACCTTTTTTGACACCGTCCTGTTTCTTCGATCCATGCGTAAAGCCAGTCTAATGTTGTGCTTGTTATAAAGATGCCAGATTGTAGATAACGTTTCAATTTGGAATCTGGGCCAGCGGATAAAAGGTGACAGGCAAATTTGGGAACAGACAGAAAAAACAAGAATTACCAGATATTTCAGGCTGCTTTATATGTAATATACGCATTTTTAATGATACAATAACAAAACGTGGAAAAAATAGACGCATCCAAGCGAGGAGAATTAAATATGTTTAAGGGGAGTTCATTAAGAGCCAAGCTTCTGGCCGGTTTGTTTGGTGTGGCGGTGTTTGTCCTGTTTTCAGGGCTGGTTGGAAGGTGGGGAGCGAACACTCTAGGGGAAGGGTTGCAGCACATCGCGGAAGAAGAAGCCCCGGTCTCCGACGCCTCCATGGAGCTGGTAGTCACCATCACTGAAACCCTTTATAACATAGAAAAATTCAAAAGCGCCACTAATGTGATCGGAAGCGCCGATGCGTCGAAGGTGGATGGCCTGGTTCGGGACTTTAAGGGGATGGTGGAGCACTACGACAAGGTTACGGACCTGATTATAGCTGGTGGTCAGTTGGATTTGCTCAAAACCACGGGAACCACCAATGAAACCCTGAAAAGAAAAATCATGGAGGCGGACTCGTTCCACAACAGCAAGCTCCAGCCTCTGGTAGCCAAAATCCATGTCATGGGCGCCGATCTGATGAAAAAAGACGAGGCTCGCGACAAGGCCATGTCCAATATGGAAAAGGCCTATGACAATATAGTAAAGCTTGCTTTTGAATTCGAGGACGCCCTTAAGACAAACATAGATCGAAAGCGCCGTCAGGGGCTGATGGATGAAATCCTGGACCAGGATGTGCGGTGGGCGGATATGTCCATGGAAATCAGATTCACCATTGCGGAAACCAGGATTCGGCTGGAAGAGATTTATCAGCAGACGGATGAGAAGGAATATGAGGAGATACGCAAGGAATATGAGAAGACCATCGATACCTTCGATGAGTGGATCGACGCCATGCTCAAAGGTGGAGAAACCAGCGAGGGGTATGTCCCGAAGGTAACCGATACCAGGCAAAGGGCGGAGACGGAGAAAATGGACGATTTCCATAACACCGTTTTCCAAAAAGCGGGCAAAAACCTGCTGGAAGCCCAGAAAGCCCTGATTGCGACTCAGAGTGAAATGGAAGAAGCCCTGGCGAATCTGGATACATTGTCGCACCAGATGATGCAGCTGATGAAGGATGTGGAAGATGAATCGATAAGGGCCATGGATGTCGCCAAGAACAAAGGTATGGACGCGTGGACCACTGTTAATAGGGTTCTGTTCGTTTCCGTAATTATCTCGTTCATTGCGGCTTTGGTAATAGGATTGATAGTGACGAACATGATCACCAAGCCTATCAATCAGATCATCGAGCATCTGACCGAGGGCGCAAGCCAGGTCACGTCCGCCTCGTCAGACATCGCCACTTCCAGCCAGAGCCTGGCGGAAGGCGCAACGGAGCAGGCCTCCAGCCTGGAGGAATCCTCCGCGTCTCTGGAAGAAATGGCGTCCCAGACCAGGCTCAACGCCGATAACTCTGTGGAAGCGGACAAGCTTTCCAACAACGCCAGGGCCAGCGCGGAGAGTGGAAGCGGAACCATGAAGAAGATGATCAACTCCATGGAAGGGATCAACAAGTCCTCCCAGGAGATCGGCAAGATCATCAAGGTAATCGAGGAGATCGCCTTCCAGACCAACCTTCTGGCGCTCAACGCCGCCGTGGAAGCGGCCCGGGCAGGAGAGCACGGCAAGGGCTTTGCCGTGGTGGCCGAGGAAGTGCGGAACCTGGCCCAGCGCTCCGCCGCCGCCGCCAAGGACACCGCCTCGTTGATCGAGGAGGCTATCAGCCGAGCCAAGGATGGAAACGAAATGGCCGCCGAGGCCGGCAAGTCTCTGGACGAAATTGTGGATAGCATACGAAAGGTCAGCGGGCTTATGGCGGAGATCACCACCGCATCCAGCGAGCAGGCTAGAGGAGTGGAGCAGGTGAACATCACCGTGGCGGAGATGGACAAGATCACCCAGCAGAACGCCGCCAACGCCGAGGAAGCCGCCGCCGCTTCCGAAGAGCTCAACGCCCAGGCCGAAAGGCTCAACGATGTGGTGCAGGAGCTTGTGTATCTGGTGGACGGCTCCAGCGGAAGTATCCGGGCCTCACGGGGGGGAGCGCAAGCGGTTCATAAGCTGCTGACACCCAGGAAGGGAGCGCAAAGGCGCCAGGACGAGTACGAGGATTAATCCCATCCTCTCTTCCTGAGTTCTTTGCCGATTCATAGTCGATGAATCGGTGACGGTTATTGCCCGTTGTGTTAGAATGCGAACTCGTGGAGCTTTGGGGTATTGCTGTTGACGGCGTTCCTTGCGCCGGAAAAAGAGTAATGGACAGCAATCACCCCCACAATCCCTGTGGTCAAATATCGCAGAGCCACATCCCGGAAAATATATGGAGTAGATGTGCCCAATAATAAAAAAGCAGTGGAGGACCTGGAAAAGCTGGGTTTTCGAAACCTCGCCCGAATATACCGGAACCTCCCCAATCCTGCGTTGTATGAAGAAGCGGTCCGCCGCCGCGAAGGCTCCATCTCCTATCGGGGACCGTTCGTTGTGCGCACTGGGCAATACACCGGCCGCTCGCCGGACGACAAGTTCATAGTCAAGGAGCCGCTGAGCCAGGACCGCATCTGGTGGGGGCCTTCCAACATGCCGATGGATGAATCGTATTTCGACCGATTGATCCTGCGCCTGCAGGCGTATTGGCAGGGGAAGGACATGTTCATCCAGGACTGCTACGCCGGAGCGGACGAGCGATACCGCATTCCCCTCCGGGTTGTCACCGAGGACGCATGGCATTCCATGTTCGCCCGGGATATGTTCATCCGCATCAAGGAGCAGGATGCTCTGGATAACCATAATCCGGAATACCACGTTTTCAACGCTCCCAGATTCACCGCCGACCCTTCAGTGGATGGGACCAACTCCGAGGCTTTCGTGGTGGTTCATTTCGGCAAAAAGATAGTGATCATCGGGGGCACAAGCTATGCCGGTGAAATAAAAAAATCGGTGTTCAATCTGCTCAATTACGAAATGCCGCAAAAATCGGTGCTCTCCATGCACTGTTCGGCCAACGTGGGCTCCGGGGGGGACTCGGCCATATTTTTCGGGCTTTCCGGAACTGGCAAGACAACCCTGTCGGCGGATCCTTCCAGAAAGCTGATCGGCGATGACGAGCATGGTTGGAGCGACAGCGGAGTGTTCAACTTCGAGGGTGGTTGCTACGCCAAGGTGATAAACCTCTCCAAAGAGGCCGAGCCGGTCATTTTCGCCAACACCCAGAGGTTCGGCACCATCCTGGAAAACGTGGCCATGGAGTTCAACATGTTACGCAAGGTGGACCTTAATGACGGAACCTTGACGGAAAACACCCGCGCCGCTTTTCCCATCACGGAGATCAACGTCCCCAATGCCGAATTGTCGGGGGTATGCGGGCATCCAAAAAACATATTCATGCTCACGGCGGACGCTTTCGGGGTGCTCCCTCCCATCGCCCGGCTGACCCCCGATGAGGCGTCGTACCACTTCATTTCCGGATACACCGCCAAGGTGGCCGGCACGGAGCGGGGGATAAGCGAGCCTGTGGCCACATTCTCCACATGTTTCGGCAGGCCGTTTCTTGCCCTGCATCCTTCGGTGTACGCCAAGCTGCTGGGGGAGAAGATCGAAAGGCACAATGTGAAATGCTGGCTGCTGAACACCGGGTGGACCGGCGGGCCTTATGGCGTGGGGAGCCGCATGACGATACAGCACAGCCGGGCCTTATTGAACGCCGCCATAGAGGGGAAGCTGGACGAAGTGGAGTTTGTGGAGGATCCCAACTTCGGTTTCATGGCCCCCACAAAAGCTCCTGGCGTGCCAGAGGAAATAATGAATCCACGAAACACCTGGGCGGACAAGGCGGCATATGACGCCAAGGCCCAGGAGCTGGTGGCGCGGTTCAGGGAAAATTTCGAAGCATATCGCTCCGGCGCGACCGAGGGGGTGCGACAGGTGGCGGACCGGATCGGAGCCAGATAGCATAAACCAGAAAATCGGGATGAGCGCCATGAAGCCATCTTCGGCCATTGATATAATCCGCTCTTCCCAGGACTACTACTCCCGCCTTTTCGACGATATACGAAAGGCCAGGTCTTCTGTGTTGATCCAGATGTATATCGTGGATGAAGACAATATCGGGCTGGAGTTTTCCTCTCTGCTGATTAAAAAGGTGGAAGAGGGGCTGGCCGTGGATCTGATCTACGATTCCGTAGGCTCGATCAGCACTCCATCCCATTTTTTCGACAAGATGGCCGCCGCTGGAGTTCGGGTCATGGAGTACAACCCCATAAATCCCGGCAAAAGGCCTGGTCCCTTCTCCTTCCGGGCCATGATGCGTCGCAACCATCGCAAGCTTGCGGTTATTGATGGGTCTATATATTACCTGGGCGGAATGAATATAGGAGAGCGGTTTTTAGGCTGGGAGGATATCACCATCCGTGGCGAGGGGAATGTGGCCACGGTGCTGCAGGCTTCTTTCGATAATATCGGCAGGAGAGGGTTTGCCCGCCCAAAAGGCCCGAAATTCAAGGAGCTGGAAACAAAAAGAATCCAGGTGTGCGACAGCCGCCCCGCATTCCAGAACTACCCGATAAAAAAGATGCATCTTGGCGCCATAAACCGGGCGCGCAAACGGGTGTGGATCGCCCAGGCCTATTTCATCCCTCGCAGGAAAATCGTAAAGGCTCTGATCCAGGCCGTCGGCCGCGGTGTGGACGTGCGAGTGATGGTGCCGGACCGGTCGGACGTATTGATTGCGGATCTGGCGGCGTGGATTCCCCTGCGGAGGCTGATGAAGCATGGAGTGCGGGTCATGCGTTTCACCGGTGAAATGCTCCACTCCAAAATCACCATCATCGACGATGGATTTGTGACCACTGGCACCGCCAACCTGGACAGCATGAGCTTTTACTGGAATCTGGAAATAAATCTGGTGATCAGGGATACGGATGTGGTGTCCCGATTCTCCCGAATATACGAAGATTACGAAACAAAAAGCCGCGTGGTGGACGACCTGGAGCCGGAACAACGCTCATGGATTGTCCGGATGATCGGCGCCGCATTGTATCACTACAGCTGGATATTGTAGATCGCGGCCCGCTTGTAAAAGAAAGGAAAGCGGGTTATCATGGCTGGCTCATTAAACAAGAAAGTTTCCATATTCAGGAGATACCAAATATCATGGCTACATATATAAACGCCGGTTCCATCCGGGTCGGTATGATTATAATCCATAACAAACAGCTTTGGCGCGTCATGACCTTCGAAACCGTCAAACCGGGAAAGGGCGGGGCCTACGCCCAGGTGAAGATGCGCAACATCACCCAGGGGAACCAGACCGAAGTGCGGTTCCGCACGGAGGAAAAGGTGGAGCGAGCGGTGATGGAACAGGTGGAGATGGAATATCTTTATGAGGATTCGGCGGGCTTTTGCTTCATGAATATGCAGTCCTATGAGCAGATGTTCCTGAACAAGGATGTCCTGGAGGACGCCATGGATTACCTGACCCCAAACACCAAGGTCAAAGTGGAGTTCCACGATGGAAAACCGATCGGCCTGGAGCTGCCCAGGGTGGTGGAGCTGACTGTGACCGCCACCGAGCCAGAAATGAAAACCGCCACCATCACCAGCCAGAGCAAGCCCGCCACACTGGAGACAGGAAAGGTGATCAACGTTCCTGCGTTTATCTCTGAAGGAGAAAAAGTGCGCGTGGATACCGCCGAGGGTAAGTATATGGAGCGCGCCAAATAAGGCGCCTACGCCGTTTTGCTCTTCGGGTGGGGGAATATCCCGCCAAAGAGCCATGCCGCCAGGGACCGGATCGCCAGCGCCGAAAATATCAACGCGGCGATGAGCTCTGCCTGGGGAGGGAATATCCGGGTCGCCTGGCCGATGGTGGCAGCAGGATCGATATCCAGGGCCGCATATAACATATTCAGCGCCATCCCGGCGGACAGGGCGCCCACTGCGATGGCGGCAAGGTATATCGCCATCGACCTCCCCCCCAGGAACTTGCGGATTATAACCAATGTTCCTATGTTGGTGGCCGGGCCGGATAGCAGGAACACCAGCGCCGCGCCAGGGGAGAGCCCTTTTAGCATCAAAGCCGCGGCCAGGGGAGTGGACGCGGTGGCGCATATATACATGGGAATTCCGGCGACCAGCATCACCAGCATGGCTACAAATCCATCCCCGGTGTATTGGGCGAAAAATCCATCCGGGATCAGAGCTCCTGTCATGCCTGCGGCCAGGATGCCGAACAGCAGGTATCCGGCCAGATCGTCCATCATCTCCACGAAGGCGAAGTGGAAAGTGGCGTTCAGATTGCTTCTGGGCGCTTTATCCGCTTTTTTGGCGCCATCGGCCACATCGCAATCATCCCCACAGCAATCATCCTTGCAGCCCTTGTCCAGGTTCGACATGGGCGCCTCTTGCCGGTCGCCCAGGAGGTTTTCCATAACACCGGCAAGCAAAGCGGTGAAAAACGCGGCCACGGGCCGAAAGATTGTCATTACCGGATCCAGCAGGGCATAGGTTATGGCTATGGAGTCCGCCCCGGATTCCGGAGTGGAGATGAGAAACGCGCTGGTGGCGCCTTTGGATGCGCCGTTGGATCGCAGCGAAACCGCAGTGGGGATTACACTGCAAGAACACAGGGGAAGGGGAATGCCCACCAGAGCCGCGTTGAGCACGGAGCGGAATCCATCGCCCCCAAGCTTGCGCTTTATCAGGTCAATCGGAAGATAGACTTTTACCACGCCAGCCAATAGAAATCCGACCAGAAGAAAAATGGCGGAATCCTGCAGTATTTCCCAGGAGGTTGATAGTGTGTCGAATACGAAACTCATGGCGCCCTGTCCACCTCCTGATGAAGAACATGATCCAGCACGGCGGAAAAAGCCCCTTTCACATGTTCGTCATCCAGCCTGTAATAGACTATCTTTCCGGTCTTTTCATATTTAACCACCCCTTTGTCCCGCAACGTGCGCAAATGATGGCTGGTGGCGGACTGGGATAGCCCCAGCAGGTGGGCAAGATCACAAACGCACAGCTTGCGGATGGAGAGCGCCTCGATGATGCGCATCCTGGCCGGATCGGAAAGGGTCTTGAAGAATTCGGCGACCTTAAGGGCCTTGGTCTGGGCGGAAAGCTTCCCTTTTACATAGTCGACGTTTTCCTTGTCGACCAGGTTGACCTCACAAACAGTTTCGTCTTTCATAACCTTCATATATGAATGTGTGTTCATATATAAATATATGAAAGTGAGCCCATTTTGTCAAGAAGCTATCAGCCTGGCGGAATATGAAGAAGCCACTCAGCCGGAAAGAGCCGCCTTTATTATAAGGATGATCAGCAGGATCCCGGTTCCCAGGAACAGCGCGCCCGCAGCATAGGCCAACGCCCGCCATTTTGGAGGCCAAGGCGTATCGGTCAGCACCTCCTCCAGCCTGCCGGATTCCTTCAGCGCGGCGTATTCCATGCTCCGTTCTTCCATATACTTCTCCTCCGGTGTGAGCCCGGTGAAGATCACCGGATCCATGGGGAAGGAGTCCGGCCGCAGGTGGGTATTGAAGAAGTGGATGGTGAATATGAACCCCACCGCCAGCAACGCCTCGTCACTGTGGATGACCATCGCCAGATTGATGATCCATCCCGGAAGCCACTGGGTGAAGAAGAACGGGAACCACAGCACCAGCCCGGAAATGCCGATGATGGGCACGCCCCAGAATACCGCAAAGTAGTCGAATTTCTCCCAATAGGTGAACCGGCCATAGTCTGGACGAGGCCCCAGCCATGTGAACCATTTTACAGTCCTCCAGAACTGGCGGATGTCGTTCAGGTTGAACATCATGGAGTCCGGCCCGAATGTGAACCCAAGCCAGGAAAGCCCGCTTTTGCGTTTGAGCTGGACCAGCGCCCGGATGTGGTAAATGAAGTAACCGAAGGTGATGATCGCCGCCACCCGGTGGATGAATCCGGCCGCCGCCACTCCACCCAGCATCCAGGCCACAGTCTGGGCCCATGGCTGGTAGGAGTATTTGAGCGCCATGCCGGTGAGCGCCAACGAAAGGAAACTGATAATCACCAGAATGTGGGTGATTCGGTGTCGCAGCTCGAACCGGCGGATGTATCGCCCGGTGGGGGTGGGGCCGACCTTGCGGGAGAAGAGGGCATGGGTCAGCGACCGTGGCAGCCACAAAAGGGTGTGTACACCAAAGAAGCCGAATACCCCAAAAAGCAGCAGGGTCATGAACCAGTATGTGTAATAAATGAATGGCCGATCCTCCATGGAGTGATAATCGGCATGGGGGATGAACCCAGTGAAGTTCCTGGAGATCTGTTTATGGCACTTGCCACAGGTGCTGGCCAGGTTCTCCTTGGCCACCGAGGAGCGCGGATCGGAAGCGGGGAGGATGATATGGGCCATGTGGCAGTCGGAGCATTTGGCGGCCTTATCGTATCCCAGCTTGTGGATCTTGCCATGGATGGTTTCCTGGTATGTCTGCGCCAGTTTTTGGTGGCACCCGCCGCACTGATAATTTATCTCCTGGCTGAACTTGTGGCCTGTGACCTTGGAAATGGTATGGGCGGAATGACAATCGGCGCAAGTGGGCAGTTTAGCCCCCTTCTTCCCGTCGTCGGCGAAATGGGCGCTGTGGGAGTAGTCGGTGTATATATCCTTATGGCATCCGCCGCAGGTGGTGGGGATATTGTCCTTATATACTGTGGATGCAGGGTCGGAGCTTTTCCGCATTCCATGGGAACTGTGGCAATCGGTGCAGACCGCAGGGGCCATATGCCCCTTGGCCAGCACCTCTTTCCCGTGGACACTGGTGGAATAATCCGCCACCGCCTTGGCCCCCATGGTGGATATGGAGGCTGGAGGAGCGGGGCCTCCATGACACCTGCCACAGAGGGAAGGGATGGCGGATTTGAATGTAGGGGATGTTTCATCCAGATGGAGCTGGATATCGTGGGCGCCATGGCACGTGGAGCAATGGGGTGCGTCCCTGGTTCCCGCTTCCAGCGCCTGCCCATGGACGCTTTGGGCATACTGGGCGCCGAATGCGCTGTGGCAATGGGCGCAATCCACCCTGTGGGCTTTGGCGCAGGGACGGTCCTCCAGTTTAGGGTCCACATCCGAATGGCAGCTTGCGCAGGCGATGGCCTTGTGGACGGAGTTCTTTATCTTTTCCTGGGGAACATGGGGTGCGGTTCCCTCCCCGTCGTGGCATTGGGCGCAAAGCGTATCGGCCACTCCCTCCGGCGCGGGAGCCTCCCTTTGGGCTGAGTGTGGCTTGTGGCAGGTGACGCAGGAGGGGAGCGCCCACGGCTTCTCCTTCCACAAGGCCACCTGAAGAGTATTCTCGTGCATAGGGCCGATTTTCAGATGGCATGAGGAGCAGGTGTCCATTATATGTCTGCGGGAGACAGCTGAATCCGGCTCTGTGCTCTTTAGCTGTCTGTGGGCGCCGTGGCAATCCACACAGGTGGCCGCCACCGCCAACCCTTTTTCGAAAAAGCTCTTCCCGTGGATCTTTTCCGGGAAATTATCGGCGACGTTCAGTTCTGTGACATCGTTCCCCCGCCGGATCGGGGCGCCCTCGCTGTGGCATTTGCCGCACAGGAAGGGGCTATTGGCCCGGTTCACCATGGAGTTCGGGGCGTTTGCCTTTTTGATTGCGTGGTCACCATGGCACTGTCGGCAGGTGGGCGCATCCGGGGCGCCCATGGCCTGGGCCTTTCCATGAGCGCCTTTCTTATACTCAAAGTTTTCACTTTTGTGGCATCCCCCGCAGGATACCTTGTCAAAGGGATATTTGTGCAACGGTTTGGAGATATCGATCTCCATGTCCAGATCCAGCTCGACGGTAAGCTTCGCGTCGGGATGGCATTCCAGGCATTTAAGCCCTGCGTGAGGCGATTCCTTTAAAGCGTCCTCGTCCACATAGATGGATCGCGGGGCGCCTGTTTGGGAGATGATCTCTTTTTTGGTCTCGTGGCACTCCAGGCAGTCTTCCTGCCCGAAGGAAGGGGAGGGGAGGAGCATGGAAAGGAGGGCGGCAATCGCCAAGATCCTGGCTTTCATCGCTCCTCCTTAATGCTCAGAAAAAATGTAAACCCCCGGGCGGGGAGGACGGGGATAAATCCCCTATCCTCCAGCCGCCTGGCTCTCACTAAACCAAAGTCACTTCCCCAGCGACCATACGATAAACACCATGGCCTTATTGGCCGTAAAGTCAGATTCCTGGGGAACCATGGTGATAACTTCCCGTATGGCGTCGGAAGCCGGCTCCACATCGTCCAGCGACCAGTTGTCCGCTGTATACGTCTCCATGGCGTATCCCAACCCGAAGGTCAGGGCGTCGGAGAAGCGATACTTGGCTGTCACATCGATGGAAGTCAGCTTCGTTTTCAGATCCGGCATGGCGGTGATATCTCCCACACCGCTGTTCCCGGTCAGAGTGATCGCAGTGGACGAGTCGGACACCGAGTAGTACGCCCCGATATCCAGCTTGTCGTCCATCAGGACCACCATTGCCCCAAGCCCGATGGTGGGAGTCTTGTCCTCGTGAGTGGCCCACCAATCGTTATTGGGATCATCGAACATGGTGATCTTACTACCGCCGCCCCTGTAATACCTGGATGCCTGTTCCGCCGTCATGCTGTCCAAAGTATAGAAGGCGAACAGGGCCAGATGCTTGTCCGGGCGCACGGTCACGTCAGCCGTGACGCTGGATCCCTTGGAGCTGGTCAGCCCCATCTCCGATTCGCCATACTTGTCCTCGATGGCGGTATAAGAGAGGGTACCGCAGAATGTGGCCGAGGGCCACACCCCCACAGTTGCGCCGGTGGTGATCCTGTCTCTGGCCGCGATGTCATACTTTCGCATCAGGGGATGATCGTCAAAAGCGGTAACGGGATTCTGCCCATGGACGTATTCCGGAGTATGATACGCGTCATACACGGCAGCTTCCTCATAGTGCCCGTCGATCTTCCTGCTGGAGCTTGCGTAATTGACCCTCAGGTTGCCAACCCCGAAATTGTGGGTGATCCCGGCGTTGACCTTGTCCTCGATAGTCTTGGCCACTTCCCTATAGGAGCGCTCCACCGTCTGGTTGAGGTATCCCACTTTCAGGATGGTGGCAGGGGCCAGGGTATATGCCAGATCCGCCTTCATATCGGTTTTGGAATGATCCACCGGCAGGTTGTTCAGCGCATGGCCTCCGTCTATCCCGTCCTGAGCCACTCCGGAATCGAGCGGGATATAGATGAAGGTATCCATGGGTGTTTTATTGTCGGTGGTGTAACTGCGAAACTCCAGGGCGACGTTCAGCTTGTCCACGGGTTTGGAGTTGGCCTTGATCGCATAGTTCATGACATCGATCTGGGCCTCCGCGCCGCTTCTGGGCAGCGGAGTCGCCACCGTGGAATTGGCATTATACGAATAGTCGGCCAGATCGTTGTTCTGCTTGCTGGTGGCCGAATCCACATTCAGCGACAGAGACGTGTTCAGCGGCAGATCGTTCAACCCGCCAGCCAGGCCGAACCTCTGGTATGTGTTCGACGGAGGCAGGCTCGTCTTGCCCCGGGTGGGATAGTTCACTCCACTTACCGTGGTGGGAAACGGGTTATCCCAGATCAGGTACTCGTTGGCGTTGTCGAAGGTGGACGCTTCGAAATCGAGCTTGGCGAAAGCGTTTTCACTTCTCCAGAACAGCGCGATGGACATGTCGTTGGTGGTGTAATCCACCGGTCCTGGCAGGTCCACTGCCCTGTTGTTGCCGCCGGATGTACCCAGGGCGCCGATCACGGGCCTCGTGCCGTCCCTCTTGTCGCTGGAATAGCGCACTTCCACCATGAACATCCCCAGGGGGATTTCAAACTCGGCGGAGGTGGTCTTCCGGTCCACTCGCAGCTTGATGTCGCGGGCGGCGGAGCTGAGCTGATCCACCATATCCCCCGTATAGTTACCGGGAGTGAATCCGGCGGGCAGGGTCAGGTCCGCTGTGCCATCGCCTTCATAAATGGTTTTGGCGTCAGAGGATATCAGCCATGGGCTCTGGTCGAACTTCAAAGTTACCTCGTATCCGCCCAGAGACCCGAACTCCAACTTGATCGATCTGCTGTCGAGCCCCAGATCCTTGCCTTCCAGTTCAAGGTAGAAAAGATCCCTGTCGAATTCCAGCTCCAGTTCGCCGACAAGGAATGTTCCCTTGTCATCGATTCCGTTGAATTTGCCATAGTGGGCGGAGACATGGTCAATATCCACATTCTGGGCGCCGAGGGTGATTTCACCTTCCAGTTCGCCTTCCGCCAGGGCGGCTTGTGGCCATGCCGCCAGGGTCAACGTGACAAGGAGCGCTGCGAACAGCCACAGGGGCGCTCCCACGATCATTCCGGCCCGCTCCGGGTTCTTCCTCCCGGCGCCTGGGCTAAAATATAAACTATTCATGGTAGCCTCCTTATCTTGTAAATCTAGGTCCTGACGGATGGTTGGAGCCATGCACCTGCATATGGCAGTTCACGCATCCCCTGTATATCTGCTGCTTCGCCGCTCCGGCGTTCACCGGCAGGCCCGAGCCGTTGTATAACGTGCTTGGGTGGTAGTTGGCGTTGTGGCAGGTTTGGCACAGGTATGGCTGTTTCATCTTCAACAGGCTTTCGTAGTTGGACCCATGAGGATTGTGGCAGTTGCCGCAATTTTCCCTCACCGGGGGATGCTCCCACAGCAACGGGCCGCGTTTTTCGGCGTGGCAGGAGTAGCAGTTCTCATTGACGGAAGCCTGGCGCAGGTTCGCAGGACCCTTTCCACCGTGGGGCTCATGGCAATCCACGCAGGTCATTTTCCCTTCGCGCAGGGGCATGTGGGATGAGCGCATCATGGCCGAGCGCTTGTCCATATGGCAGTTGACGCAAACTTCGGTGGCCACATTGACTTGCTCAGGCAGGCGCCTAAGTTGCGGGGTCAGCTTCACCGGAGCAGCCGCCAGTTTGCGCTGGTGGCAGTCGATACAGCTAAGGTTGGCCGCCTCGTGGGAGCTTCCGGCCCAGTGGGTCATCCCTTTTGTTCCAAAATGGCAGTTGAGGCAGATGGCCCTGATTTCCCCCGGGGTGAGGGGCGAGTCTTTTGACAGGCCCACGATCAGGCTTTTGTCCACAGGGGCCGAGCCCGGCTCGCTTTTGGCCTTGGCGTCGGTCATGTGGCGGGTTCCATCACCATGGCAAGCCTGGCAACCCATAACCATGCTTTCACTCGATGGGTTTTTTGTAAAAACCTGGCCATGTTTTGTGGGGAGCCATTTGTCGATGTAGTCTTTGTGGCATTTCCCGCAGGTCTTCACTGCGCTTTGCGCGTCTTCCGCTGTCACCGCTCCCCATGCCGTCGGCGGGACGGCAGCGGTGATGAACAACAAGACGGCCCCATACAGGAAAGCTCTCCTCCATGGGTTCATTGCTGCACCTCCTTTTGTTTAAATGTTTTTAAAAGGATCCAGATGTCGATCCAAAAAGAAAAGGACGCGCCGAAAAGCGACGCGTCCCGAGAAACAACAAAGATAGGAAGGTTGGGCAAGGCGCACAAAAGCCGGAAGTAATGATGTACTAAAACGGCACATTACGGAACACTTCTCACTTTCCACTTCAAGCACTCCAGCCTATAGAAAATGTATGAATCCCCCCCAAACCCGCATCAGGCGGGAGTGGATGATTTTACTCTAGCGCTTACATATGAATATAGGTTCCTAACACCATAATTTACAAATATCATCGGAAATAATCTCACAATATCTGTTGAAATTCATGCCGTGACCACCCTTTCCCGGTTTTCCTCTGGCTCTTCAATATGTGTCTCGCCCGAATAGACCGGGAGGGTGAACTTGAGCAGCAGCGTATAGATCAGCGCTCCGGTCGCCCAGATGCCCACGCTCACCCCCAGCTCTATGCCGGAGGGCCAATACTCATAGATCTCCCCCAGGGTGGAAGGAGTGAAGCCTGGAATCACCAGTCCGAATCCCTTTTCGATATACACCCCCACGATTATCAGCACACATCCTATGTTCAGCAGCGCGATATTCCGCCGGGTGGCGGGAACAACGAAAATCACCAGCGCGGTGAGGTTCAGCGCCAGCGATGTCCACATAAGAGGGACCAGTCCATGGTGGCCATGCAGCCCGAAATACATATATTTCAGCGGCGCCAGGTGGACGCTGTTGGAGTAGAACTCCTTGAAGACCTCGCAGCCCAGCAGGAATATGTTGAGCGCCATGGTATAGGCGATCAGCTCGGCCACCTTCCGGATGGCCATGATGTCTATGTTTATGCGGGTGAATTTCCCCACGATCTGGAACACCAGGATGATGATGGCCGGCCCGGAGCAAAAGGCCGACGCCAGGAACCTGGGCGCCAGGATGCCGGCGTTCCAGAATGGGCGGGCCGGAAGGCCGTTATACAGGAACGCCGTGACCGTGTGGATGCTCACCGCCCAGGGGATGGACAGGATGATCAGCGGCATGATGGGCGCATAGCTCTTTCCCTCGTAGATCTTGTAGAGCACATACAGGAAGATGATCGCGTTGATGAAAAGGTAACCGTTGAGCACCACCACGTCCCACACCAAAAGCGAGCTGGGAAAGTTCGGCGTGCCGATCAGCGGGGCCATGTGCAGTATCCTTTCCGGGCGGCCAAGGTCCGCCGTGACGAACATGATGCACATGCAGATGGCCGTGATGGCCATTATCTCCCCCAGAAAGACGATCTCCTTTATCGGGCCGAAATGGTATATATACGCAGGCACCACCAGCAGCACCGCCGCCGCCGCCACTCCCACCAGGAAAGTGAAATTGGCGATGTAGAATCCCCAGGAGACTTCGTCTCGGATGGATGTGACGATGAACCCTTGGTTCCACTGGACACTATACGCGTATAGCCCAATTCCCATGACGGCCAGCAGGAAGAATATCCAGGCGTAGTACAGGGGGCTGCCATGGAAAATGTTCATCAGCGCCACCAGGAAGTTTCTTATCTTGTGAAACATGACGCCCCCTCCTAGAAAAAGTAGTAGAACTTGGGTTGGGTGTTCAGGTCTTCCTTAAGCCGGAACACCCTCTTGTGCTCCAGCAGATATCGCATCTCGCTCTCCGGGTCCAGCAAATTGCCGAACTTGCGCGCCCCCACCGGGCAGATTTCCGCGCAGGCCGGATATTTTCCTTCCCGTGTCCTCTGGATGCAGAATGTGCATTTCTCCACCACCCCCTTGGGCCTGGGGCGGTTGCCCAGGTAATGGGTGTTGGTGTTGATCTCATCCTTGGGGATGTCCGGTTCCGCCAGATTGAAGTGCCTGGCGCCATAGGGGCAGGCGGCCATGCAATATCGGCATCCTATGCACCAGTCGTAATCTACCACCACTATACCGTCCGGCTCTTTCCAGGTGGCCCCCGTGGGGCACACCTTGACGCAGGCCGACTGCTCGCACATCTGGCACCCGATGGGCATATAGAAGTATCCCTCTTCAGGCACCAGCGCCGGGTCGTAGTACCTTGTGGAGTTCTCCAGGTCGGCCCACTTGTCCCCCATCTTCGTGCGCATCACCGATATCCAGTGGATCTGCGGGTCGCGGCTTTGGTTGTTCTCCCCCACGCAGGCATAGACGCATCTGCGGCAGCCGATGCACCGGGACAGGTCCAGGCCATAGCCGAACAGGGTTCCCTCCATCGGAGCGGTGGCCTTCACCACAAATTCCCTGCCATATTTTGCCGAGTATTCTTTTTCCAGCTTGGCCAGGGTGGATTTTAGCTCCTCCTTGTCCATCTCCTTGAAGTGGCTTTGGAAGAAGCGATCCCAATTGATATTGTTCACACATCCCTGCGTGGCCAGCCCTGCCATCCCGGCGGTGGCCGCCTTCATGAACCCGCGCCGGTTCATCTGTTTTTTGTTGTCCGGCTTATTTTTCATCTTTCTTCCTCAAAGCCAGCTTCGAAGGCGGGATGGGCGCCGGCTTGGGTTCGAGCTTCTGAAACTTGGGATTGTGCGGGTTGTGGCAGAGGATACACACCCAGTATTCCTTCTCTCCGTTCCAATATCCGGTGCGTTTGCCGTGGATGCCAAAAGACCAGTCGCGGAACTTGATGCCATGGCACTGGCCGCAATACTTGAACGCCGCCTGGGGGACCAGATCTTTTTCCAGCTTATCCAGGGGGGTATTTATAACTTGGAAATTGGTGGTTTCCACATTCTTGGCCTCGCCCACGTTGGCCCCTTTCGGATTGCCCCCATGGCACTTTTCGCAGGTGACCTTGTTTTTGGAGTGTTTGCTCTTGTCCCAGTCCAGCACCAGCTTCTCATACTTCTCCTTTTCATAATGGCACCGAACGCACACCGACTCATGCTCGAAAAGGCGCAAAAGCAGGCCGAACTCGTCAACTATCTCCCCATCAGGGTTGACGAAGTATCCCGGGTGATCCTTGGAAGGGACAAGCTCCTCCTCGTCCTGGCCCCAAGCGGAGGGGAAGGAAAGGGCCAGCAGGCAAGCCAAGGCCGCGTACAAGGCGGACCTGGCCACCCGTGCGGGAATAGGGACCATCCCCCCATTCCCGGAAGATGCAACGCTATTGGACATCATGCCACCACTGCGTTACTTGACCGGCGTCAAGGCCGCTGCCGGTCAGTGTTTGAACATCAGCTCGTATTTCTTATGCCAGGCCTTGTTCAGCTTTACCATCTCTTCGAAGTCGAACTTGTATTTTTCGTCCACCTTGGAGTTGAACGGCGAATCCGGGTGGTCATGGCACTCCAGGCACATCTCCTTGGTGGGGGGATATACCTCGCCCATCGCCGCCGCCTCGGCCTTGGTGAAGGTCTCGTCCTTTTCCTTGTGCAGGACGCGGTATTCGCTGCCTGCGCCATGGCACATCTCGCAACCCACCCCGCGCAGGTGCTCCGGGCTCTTCTCGTCCTTATATCCGCCGGGTTTGCCATAACCTATGGTGTGGCAGGGGAGGCACTTTGGATCCTTGTCATAGTCCTTCTTGTAATCCAGCCCCGCGTCCTTCATGGCCTTGTTGTCCCCCCGGCTCCTGCCGGCCGCCAAAAGTATGTTGAACGCGTTGGCGTGGGAGGATTTGGACCATTCCTCGTATTCCGTCTTGTGGCAATTGCACCCCTCAACCCCCACATATTCAGGGGCTTTGGCCGCAACCGCATTATAGGTGGCCAACGTGGCCAGACAAAAAATGGAAACTCCAAGGAAAACCAAATATTTTCTCAACACCTTGCCCTCCATAGTGTTCTGGTTTCGTCTCCCAAACGGATGAACAACGAAGCTCGTTAAAACATGTTATCCATAGCTGGCCCAATTCCCCCTAATATGCGAAAAGCCCACCGGTTCGGCGGGGGCCCGGAAATTCAAAAAGCTGATAACAGGCTGTATATATAAGCTATGGCTGAAAGATCGGAAGAAACGATTATAGATTGGAGCTATGAAGGAATAAGAAGAGGCGATGGCCGCCGCTTCTGTAGACAAGACTACTTCACTCCTGGTTGACATTACGACAATACCCCAACAGTCAATGACTGGAATGATACCAAAGTTCTGATAGACCTCAAATAGAAAAACGATTTTAAGGAATACACCTCCGGAGTCGACTGGCGGCCCGGGGCGTCCATCCACCCCGGGCAGGCTTTTCTCCACGCCATGATATCAGTGCTTGAAGAGCAACTCATACTTCTTGTGCCAGGATTTCTTCTCTTCCAGCCGGGCCTTGAAGTCGAATCCATATTTGGGGTCCGATTTGGAATTAAATACCGATTTTTCGTTGTCGTGGCACTTCCGGCACATCTCCTCGGTGGGGGGATATACCTCGCCCAAGGCGGCGGCTTCCTCTTTGGTGAAAGTCTCGTCCTTTTCCTTGTGCAGGACACGATACTTGCTTCCGGCGCCGTGGCACGATTCGCACCCCACCCCTTTCAGGTCCTCTTTAGTGTTCTGGAGCGAATAACCCCCAGGCTGGTTGAATCCGGTGGTGTGGCACTCCAGGCATTTTTCATCCTGGTCATAGTCCTTTTTATAGTCCAGCCCCAGATCTTTCATGGCCTTGTTCTGTTTGCGCGACCTTTTTGAGGCGAATAGCTGGTCCAATGCCAAGCCATGCGTCGATTCGGACCAGTCTTTTAATTCCGTCTTGTGGCAGTTGCACCCTTCGTTTCCCACAAATTGCGGCGCTTCCGCCTGGGAGAATGTGGCCCAGGCCAGAACCATAACCAGCATTCCCAGCCATGTGAATGACAATTTGCCTAACATGATCAGCTCCTCTCTTGTTTATATGTTCTCTCCGGCTTGTGAGCCTGAAGAAGTTATCTGCTCCGGGGCTTCCTCCGTGGTTGGTCTTACGCTCAAAAACCTGGTTACTGCAAACAGCACCAAAAACGGGAGCAGCGTGAAGATGATGGCCATCAATATCCCTTCCTTTTCCAGCCATTGGGGATGGAATTCGCGAAATCCCACATAGCTTTTGGAAAACAGCTGGCCACCCACGACGATGTTCCATCGCATCATCCACACCTCGAACAGCAGGTATACCGCCGCCACCGCCCCCATTTTCGCAAAGGAGGTCTCTTCCAGCTTCAGGGTGAACATGGCCGACAACAGGACGAAGGCCACGCCCAGGCCTATACCAAGCTGCAACACAAAGAAAGAATATTTGAGCTTGGTGAACAGAAGGGTGGATATGACGAACCATGCGTCGGATGATTCGTAGTAGAAATAGAGCAGCTCCACCCCTTCCAGGACTATATACATGGCCGTGGAGAACCATAAAAGCGAACAGAGCATGCGCAGACATATATATGATTTCTCCAGGTAGCCATACCACCCCAGGTACAGGTATAGCAACAAAACCAGGGCAAGACCGGATATTATCCCGGAGACAAAGAAGACAAAGGGCATGAGGGGAGTGGACCACCATGGGTTGGACTTTAACGATCCAAAAAGAAAACCGACATACCCGGACAGCACAGCCATGCTGGGGATTCCGATGGCTGTGAGAATGAACACCATCTGTCGGTCCACTTGTCTGGTGTCATCGTTTAGGTTCTGGTTCCACAACAGCAGTATGGTCAAAATTCTTTTCTTCAGTCCGCTGGCGGCTTCTGCGGCGCGGATCATATCTTCTCTGTATGCGAACCAGATGATCATGGCCAGTATCACCAGAAACAGCGAGTATATATATCCGAAACCGCCGATGGCGGAGCGGTGGTTGGGCACGATGACCACGTTCAAAGCTCTCTCCGGATGGCCCAGATGATTAAGAAGAGGCAGAGTGGCGCATAGGAGAAAAGAGAAAGACACCAGCAGGGAGAACCTGCTCACAGGCTTGAGGCTCTCTATGCCGAAAACGAAATACAAGGCCGAGATACCAAAGGCGCCTGCCATGATTCCACTTATGTACGGATAGGTGACTATCATCAGCGACCATATGATATGTGAGTCGTTGGGGAATGAAAACTCGGTGTATATCATGGTTTCCTACCTCACTGCCCTGTCCAGGCCGATATAGAAGCAGTATGGCTCCGTGTTCAGCTCCGGCTTGAGCACCATCACCCGCTGGTTGTCGATAATTTCCCGGACCTGTGAATTTTTCATCTTCAGGTCGCCGAATATCCTGGCCTTGGTGGGGCATACAGTCACGCAGGCCGGGGCCAGCCCCTTGGTGACCCTGTGGTAGCACCATGTGCATTTGTCCGCGGTGTGGGTTCTGGGGTCTATATACCTGGTGTCATAGGGGCAGGCCTGGACGCAATAACCGCATCCGATGCAGACCTTCTTGTCCACCAGCACCACCCCCTGGGGGCTTTCATATGACGCGTTCACAGGGCACACCTGGGTGCATGGGGTATTGCGGCAGTGGTTGCAAAGCTTCGGGACGAAAAATCCCTTTATAACGTTCCCTTCCACATCCTTGGGGGGGAAGCTGTTGATTCCCCCATCCGGTGAGTCTATATACACATGGCCGGTGTCGGTGATCTGGTATCGCTCCACCCAGGTTCTGCTATAACCGTCTGGCGTGTCGTTTTCCCTTTTGCAGGCCCGCGCGCAGGCGCCGCAACCGATGCACTTTGTGGTGTCCACCACATAGGCGTAATAGTGATCCATCCAGTCCGGCACATGCTTCATCTCCTCGATATTATGGATACGCTGGCCGCTGGATGATTTGGGGATCAGTGTGACGATAAGCATGCCCGCCATGCCGGAGGCCGCCATTTTCAAAAACTCCCTCCGGCTTCTGGATCGCTTGGGCGCCTTCCTCTTTTTCATGCTACCCCCTTGGAAAAAGCTTTCGGAAAATGGGAGTTGTGGCATCTGCCACAGGGAGCTTTGGTGTCTACTTCGCCCATGGTCTTCTTCCAGCCATCCTTCTTGTGCTTGGCCTGATCCTTGATCTGGGGAAACTTGGCCGGGCGGGATGGGAGGAATATGTGGCAGTTCAGGCATGGCTGCTCTGTCTTGTCTATGGGCATAAGTTCCAGCTTCACATATTTGCCTCCATCAGCTTTGGCCTTGATGGCCGGGTCCGCCTTGTCGGTGGCGATCGCATGGGGCTTGGGGAGGAAGTGACAGCTCTCGCAGGGGACATTGGCGTGTTTTGCATCGGCCATATCCCATTCGGGTTCATGACAATCCAGGCAATAATCGTCCCCCTTGTGAATAGTGGCTAATGAGGAGGCTTCCAAAAGATGATCTCCCCGATATCTTCCATATTGACCAAAGGAATCCGGGGCCAGCAGGGCCTGGAACATCTGGAACCCCAGGAAGGCCAGCCCGACCAGGATGAAAACGTTCATCACATGAGAATATTTGCTCATAACCCAATCGAACTGAATTGTTTTTCTTATTTATAACAATTGTCTTTTAGTCGGCAAATAGCAAATTGGAGAATAAAAAAAATGAAAAAAATTAAAAACGTATATACAACATATGCATAGCCGGGAGGTTGTCACCCATGGATAGCAAACTTGTGAAAAAGCATATCTATACAGATAGATATGGGTGTCTGGGATTAAAATTTGCATAGAATGTGGGGAAGGGGATGGAGAAAGGTTAATTAAGAATGTATATGCAAGTTTACGGTCTGGCTGCCTGCGCTTTCAGATTATGTGTTATTTTTCCTTTGGAATCTGATTTTGCGCTGTATGGGGTAAAATAAACCAGAGAGGATTACTCCATGGAATACAAGTTCATCATAAACAAAAACTCCGGCTCGGGATTGAGCCACCGGCAATTGAATTTCATGAGCGAAAAGTTCAGAAATGAGCTGGGACAGTTTGAGTTTATCCTGCCGGAGAGCGGCGTTGAGGCGGAAACCGTGGCCAGGGAGTCGCTGTCCACTGGTGTGGAAAATATCGTGGCCGTGGGGGGGGATGGCACCGCCAATTCCGTGGCCAACGGATTCTTCATAGATGGCGCCCCGGCTCACAACGGAACGGCCTTGCTGCTTTCCAACACCGGCGCCGGAAGCGACTATTACGCCTCCATAACCCGGGGACATAAAGATGTAGACTGGATGCGGATGGTGAGCGCTCATGAGAAAAGAAGGGTGGATGTGGGGCGTATAACATTCCTTTCCGACAACGGTTACAGTACAAGGCATTTTCTCAACATGGCGTCCGTTGGCATGATCGCCGATGTGGTGATGACCAAGGAGCGTCTGGGAAAGTGGATTCCGGCGCCCCTAAGGTATACGGCTCCCACCTTGAAAAGCCTTTTCACGTGGCCATCCACCTTGCTCGAGCTGAAAACCGACAAGGAAACCATAGAGGTGGACGCTCTGACAGTCTCCATCTCCAAGGGGAAGTTCGCCGGCCGGGGAATGTGGTTTGGCCTGGATGTGGAACTGGATGACGGAATGTTCGAAGTCACCATATTCGAAAACAGCGGCCCCGTGCGGATGGCCATGAAGCTGTGGCGCATGTATTCGGACAGCTACATGGGAGTGGAGGGGATAAGGAAGATCTGGACCAGAAAGCTGCGGATCAGCGCGGCCAAGCCCATCCCTTGCGAGTTCGATGGCGAGCTTTACGGAACCACGGATATTGAAGTGGAGGTGCTGCCGAAAGAGATATTCGTGGGATTTCCCGCCTGAAAGGTCGGTGATGCGATCCTATTGAATAGCTAAAAGATTCTTTACGACTGAAACAAACTTGTTTTGCTCCATGGGCTTGACCAGGTAATCGGTGAATCCCGCCTCCAGCCCCTTTTGCCTTTCCATTGCCTGGGAACTGTATGCGATAATGGGAACTTTAAAGGCAACAGACGATTCCTTCAAATGTTTGAGGATTTCATATCCATTTATATCCGGCAGGTTGATATCCAGAATTATCAGATGCAACTCCGAATCCTGGGCAAGTTTGATACCCTCGGCCCCCGTGGTCGCTGTGACCAGGTTGACCTGGGGCAAATTCTCCAGGGCTGTTTCCACCAGCACTATGCTGTCTGGATCGTCTTCCACGTATAACACGTTATGAGTCGCATTCATTTCAAAACTCCGACAGGGGGTGGTTCACCAAGAAAAGGAGAACAGGCGCCAATAAAATGGGTTGGAATAGAGACCGCTTTTCGGTGAATAAAGGATAATGGCGCTTCATTTGGAACGGCTGGCCGGGCTACAGGTGATAATCATATGGTATTATATGCTTGATGTTTCAAGACGATTCGAAGCTCCAGCAAAACATTCATAGTCCATTAATAGCCGATATTATCCAATATTACAATAGAAAATATCATTATACAATGGGTAAAGAGAGAGCATTCTCGCATATAAGGAAAAGTTGATAGCAGTGCATCGTTTAGTATTAAAGAAATGTAATGAATTGAGCCGCAATATGGAAATAAGTATATGATAAA
>JAOUPQ010000307.1 GCA_029879765.1 Nitrospinota bacterium
AGGTGCTTGCTGCGGATGGTGGGCAGCGACACCAGCCGGACTCCCCTGTATTCGTCTCCCGCCCCTTCCATGTGATATGAGCGGCCATACACCGTGACATCATGGCCGCGCTGCGCCAGCCGGGGCGCCAGCTCCCGGACGAAGGTCTCGAATCCGCTGTACCCTTTCGGTATCCCCCGGATTCCCATGAAGGCGATTTTCAGGCTCATGGCCTCACCATCCGCCAATGGCGGTGAACGACTTTACCAACCCCAGATACTTTTCATCGATTATCCGCGCCTGGGGGAAAAGCCGGGCCAGCTCGGATTTGGTCATGAGCCGCACGGAGGTGGCGGTTTCCCAAGCTTCTTCCCAGGTGGCGGTGGGATACCACCCTATGTTGGCCTTCCATAACAAAAACGCCTTGAGCCTGGCCGGATACAGCTGGAAGTAGGGGTACAGGAAATGTGGCTCGATAGGGAAGTAGCGGTTGGGAGTCTGTACGAAATAGCGCCGACCCACCCGCATCATCTCGCTGGCGCAACGCCGCTGGTCCTCGAATTCCCCCAGATGCTCGATCATGGAGTTGGAAAAGACTATATCAAAATGGTCGTCCGGATATCGGCTCATGTCCCGGGCGTCCCCGGCCACCGGCTCCAGCTGGGGTAGTCCGGAGGGATTGGCCAGAAGATTGTATAGGGTTATGGTAACGTTGGGCTCGTCCTTTAAAAACCCGGTCTTCTCCCAGAAATCGGCGGTGCCCCCCACGTCCAGGATTTTGATGGGGCGCTCCACCTTCCCCGCCAATTCCCGAAACAGGGAAAAACGCTTGCGCCTAAGCCTGGCCGCCAGGGAGTTGGACCGGCGATGGTCGAACAGTGATTTTATAATGTTCATGGCTACGGCTCATTGTGGCTTTTGAGAATATTATCACATGAAAAGGCTCTCATCGGTTCTCGTTGTCCTCCACTATCAGCCGTTGGAGCATGGCGGCGCTCTGGCTCCAGGAATATCGCTCCTGGACGATTTGCTTTATCCTGGCCAGGCGCTGGGGATCCTTGAAGCGCTCCCCCACTCCATCCACCAGCAATTGGGTCAGCTTCCCCTCGTTCTTCGGGTCAAAATGCCCCTCCCCGAAAAAACCATACTCCTCCATGGCAGTGGCGGATGAGCAGATGGTGGGGGTTTCCAGAGCTGCCGCCTCCAGCGGCGGAAGCCCGAAACCTTCCGCCAGGGAGGGGTATGCGAACAACTCCGCGGCCTGATACAGGTGGATAATCTCCTTCTCGGAGGCCTGTTCCATCTGGACTATGGCCTGGGCGCACCCGGATGAAAGAGAGGCCATGGCCTGGTCATATTCAGGATAAGAGACCGATGCAAAACCCACCAGGACCAGCTTGTATCCCTGCTGCCACAGGCCGGAGGCCTCAAAGGCGCGTATAAGAAGATGATGGTTCTTCCTCGGCTCCACCCGGCTGATAAACAGAATATATTTCTCCAGTCCGAAGGCTCTTTGCACTGCCTGCCGCGCCTCCGGCCGCGACCTCGGGTTGAAGTAATGAGCGGGGATGGCGTTGGGGATTGTGTGGATTTCATCCTGGTCAATACCAAAACCGCTGGCTATCCTGGCTCTGGAATAGTCCGATACCGTGGTCAGGATATCCGCTCGTCTGGCCGACCAGCCAAACAACGCCCCGTTGATCAAACGGTAGGAGAGTGGGAACAACTCCGGGAATTCCTTGAAAAGAATATCGTGGATAGTGACTATATATCTGCACTTTTTGAAGGGGGGGATGACATATTGGAAATGAGCGTAATCGATCTTGTTGGCGGTGATGAGCCTGGGTATGTCCACCGCCAGGCGATAATAGCGGGAATGAGAGGTGTATTGAACGTAGTGGACCCGCTCCCCGACGGGAAATTCCTGTTTCAGGTTCTCGATATCATGGGCGGCCAGGAAGAACTCGATATCCTCGGCCTGCTGGATCATATGACCATATAGTCCCTTGATCACGGAGCGAACCCCGTGATAGCCGCCGTCGAATACGTGGCAGTCAACTAGCAGGCGGATAGGTTTTTTCATAAGCGCATCGACTACATGAGTCCGATCAGTTCGTCGAAGGAGACGGTATGGCGCCAGCCCAGGGTCTGGAGGGCTTTGGAGCAATCCCCCACCATGACGCACTCTTCCGCCGGGCGGAAGAACTCCTGATTCACCGCCACCATCATCTTTCCTGTGGATGTGTCATAGCCCTTCTCCTCCACTCCCCGCCCTTCCCATCGCAGGGTAACATTCCCCATGCGTCTGAACATGGCTTCCACGAAATCGCGCACGGTGTGGGCTGTCCCTGTGGCGAAGACAAAATCTTCCGGGCTTTTCGCCTGCAGCGCCAGCCACATGCCGTGGACATAGTCCGGCGCCCAACCCCAGTCCCGCCGTGCGCTCAGGTTGCCCAGCGTCACGGGGCAGGGGCCGCCGGCCAGGGCTTCGGCCACGGCGTCGCGGATTTTCATGGTGACGAACTGCTTTCCCCGGCGGTCCGACTCGTGGTTATACAGGATGCCGGAGCTGGCGAAGAGGCCATGGCTTGCCCGATAGCTGCCGACCAGACAATGGGCCAGGGCCTTGGAGGCGCCATAGGGGTTTCGGGGGCCCAGGGGGGTTTGCTCGTTCTGGGGGGCGCCTGCCCGGTCGGTGAATATTTCCGCCGAGGAGGCCTGGAAAAAACGGGTGGTTCCGGCCAGGGCCGCCTCCCGTATCGCCTCCATGATATTCAGCGGGCAGATGGCGTTCACCAATACAGTTTCTCGTGGGTTCTGGACGCTCCGGGCCGGGCTGCTCTGGGCGGCCAGGTTGTATACCTCGTCCGGCCGAAGGGAGCGGATGAGCTCTCCCATCTGGTTTGCGTCGGTGATGTCGGTCTCTTGCAGGGTGATCTTGTCCACAGGGAACCCCAGGAACGAGGCCAGGCGGGCGCGGCTTTTCTCCATGTCCCTGCACAGGCCATGAACCCGGTATCCCTTCTGCAGAAGAAGCTGGGCCAGATAGGAGCCGTCCTGGCTGGTGATTCCTGTGATGATCGCCAGACGGCTCATGGGCAACTCCCGGTTTATGCCGTGACGCCGAAAAGCGCCATGTCCGCCTCCACCATCATGCGCACCAGATCTTCAAAGGAAGTATGGGCCTTCCAGCCCAGCTTGCTTTGGGCCAGAGAAGGATCCCCCACC
>JAOUPQ010000308.1 GCA_029879765.1 Nitrospinota bacterium
TATGGCTGCACTCGGTTGGTCTTATCCGCCATAATTCGCCATTTGCGGACATCCACACCTTTGATCAGGAGCCAAGCGAAAAATGGGATTTCCCCGATAATCGCAGTGACTGCGACTATCCCGGCCAGCAGATCCTTGTTCCCGGGAAAAAGCATATTCCCCAGGCTGTCCGTGAGGTATCCCAAAGCGGCGATAACCATAAGGACGCCCAGGAATGGGGGGAAATAACCGGATTTGTATATCAAGTATCCGAGCGCAAGGCAATGAAGGGAAAAGAACGCCTCCCATATATATGCCCCGTATTCGTGGGTGTTAAGAAGAAGCATCACGAGGGCATGGGACTGGTCTTCCGGGATCGCCGACAAATAGCCCGCGCCGCTCAATAGCAGCAGGACGGCGAAATGGAGGAGCAGGTTGCATCCTTGGACAACAGTCATCGCCAGCCGGAAAAACGCGGCGATCATGGATACCGCCACGCTCACCGGCTTGAACAACAGGTAGAGCACGACGACCATCACCACTTCGCTCAAAAAAATGATGGTGTCGCTGATGATGCCCATGCGGAACAGGGTCTGCGAGGCCATGATGTTTTTGGCGGTGGCTGTGGCGTCACCGGGCGCGATCAGGGTGGTGGGGACATACATCATGCTGAAGGGGCCGCATACCAGAAGAATCAGGAATATAATCCCCGCCACTCGGGCGTAAGCCAGAGGCGATGTTTCGTTGGTATCATTTGTCATCCTGGTTTCCTTTCACTTGTCAATGCCCATGGTTATTACTATTTTACCCTTGAACCTTCCTTCCCCGAAATAGCGGAAAGCCTCCACGATCCGGCTGAGCGGAAAAACCTTGTCGATAACAGGTTTCACTTTTCCCGTCTCAAACAGCTCGTTCAATTGGTCATATCCCTCCTTGTCCGGGCTGTGCACCACGATCCCCATCTTCTGGTTCCCCAGCCGTGACATGACCTGTCCCAGCAGGGCAATCGGTATGATCCTGCCGACGGCCCCGCCGATGACTCCGAAGCTTCCGTGGGGGGTCAATGACCGCCGGTAATCAAAAAAGGAGCGGTGCGCCACCACGTCAAGAATCAGGTCGTAGCGCTTCCCGTTCTTTGTAAAATCCTCCCTGGTGTAGTCGATGACATGATCCGCGCCAAGCGATCGAAGGGTCTCCAGCTTCACGGCGCTGTCCACCCCGGTCACCTCCATCCCCATGAATTTGGCCATCTGCACCGCAAATGTCCCCGCTCCCCCTCCGGCGCCGTTGAACAACAGCTTTTGTCCAGGCCTGATCCTCCCATGGAACTGCAATCCCTTTAAGGCCAGCAACCCGGCCTGGGGGGTGGCCGCCGCCTGTTCGAAGGTCATGCCCACAGGCTTTCGCGCCAACAGGTTTTCGTCGGCGCATGCGTATTCGGCGAACCCGCCAAATCCGCTATCGCCGGACAAGTCACCATACACCTCGTCCCCAGGTCGGAACAGGGCAGCCTTCGCGCCCACCGCTTCCACCACCCCCGCCACATCGCATCCGAGGATCGGGTGTTTTGGCCTGAAGGCTCCAAACAGGAGGCGGTATATGAGAGGTTTGCCGGTGAGCATATCCCAGTCCATGGAGTTTATGGAGGCGGCGTGGACTTTGACCAGGACTTCGTTATCTTTGGGGGCAGGCTTTTCCACCTCCGCAATTGAAAGAACCTCAGGGGGGCCATATTCGTCGTAGACAACCGATTTCATTTCGGCTTCCTTTTGATATCTTTTACTAAACTGTCATTGCGCTTCGGGTTCGGGCTGGCGCCAATTCCAAGCCAACCATACGATGTACGCGGTGCAAGCGATCTCGATGGCAGCGAAAAAAGAGTAATAGAGCGCCGGCTCGCCCACGGTCAACGATCCGGCCACCGCTGCGGTCTTGATGACGCCTGCGACGATATTCGCCCACCGATTGGTCCGATACGCAAGCAAGCGACTGAGAACAACCATGGCGATCGGAATCTCCATAAGTATGGCGCCAATAAGCAAAAAATCATCAGTGATTTGCATGCCGTCCACCTGCCCGGTCAAGAGCTTGTTGAGTACCGAAGAATCCATCAAGGTCAGGATGTCCGCATAGATATAATTAAGCGTAACGAATAGCCATAGCATGGAAAGTTTAATCTTCATATTTTCCATGCCACCGTGAGCTTCACTGCTCATATTCCATCCTTCCTGTTAATACCTTCATTGGTTCACCTTAATGACCACATTTCCTCTTTTATGTCCCTGGTCGGTGTATTCGTGAGCCTCGGCGATTCTCTCCAACGGATAGATCCTGTCGATCACCGCTTTTATCTTTCCCGCCTCGATAAGCTCTTTGAGGAAAACTAATTCCTCGACACTTTTGTCGAATGTTCCACCCACAACTTTTTTTCCCGTGGTCACCAGATACCAGAGGCTGACGACCTCCGCCAGCACCATGACAGTGTGCAGATAGTAGCCCTTTTCCTTTAGCGACTTATTGCATTGAGAAAAGGAAGTCTTCCCCACGGTGTCGAAAATAATGTCATACACCTGGCCGTTGCGGGTGAAATCCTCTTTTGTGTAATCTATGACCATGTCGGCGCCCAGCGATTTCACCATATCCAGGTTGGCAGGGCCGCACACTCCGGTAACCTCCGCCCCAAAGTATTTGGCCAGCTGAACGGCATAAGTCCCCACGCTTCCGGAAGCGCCATTGATAAGGACTTTCTGCCCGCTCCGGATATCCGCCGATTTCAGGAAATGCAAGGCGGTGCGACTTCCCACAGGGACAGCGGCCGCTTCCTCAAAGGTCATGTTGGCAGGCTTATGCGCCACCTCATCATCTTCGGACATGCGGCAATACTCGGCGTATGCTCCAAAGTTGTGGCCGGTCGCCCCAAAGATCTGGTCACCTGCTTTAAATCGCGTCACCTTTCCGCCGACGGCCTCCACCTCTCCGGCCAGTTCCATCCCCAGGATGGCGCATTTTGGTTTAGTGAAGCCCAAGGCTATCCGGCCGGCCAACCAGAACAGTGGCGGAACATTGAAGCTTCTCAGCCTGGTGTCGCCAACGGTAACCGTCGTCGCGTATACCTTCACCAGTATTTCATTGTCTCTGGGGGCGGGTTTATCCACCTCTTTGATCTGGAGCGCTTCCGGCCCCCCGTATTTAGAGCAAACAACAGCTTTCATATG
>JAOUPQ010000309.1 GCA_029879765.1 Nitrospinota bacterium
AGGGGATGGAACGGTCAGGCGGGTTGTATGTGGTGGTCCTCTCCCTGCCCCGCCCTGCGTTGATAAAAGTGGGCGCCCTGGGGAAGATCCCCTTTGGCGCCGGGACATATATGTATGTGGGCTCCGCCATCGCCGGACTGGAGCAAAGAATCGCCCGCCACAAGGCCCGGCAGGGGAAGAAGCTTCGCTGGCATATCGATTATCTTCGACAAAGGGCAAAGTGGATGGACGCCTTGACCTTTTCCCCGGATGGGGGGGAATGCGCCCTGGCCCGCAGGGTGGTGGAAGCCGTGGAAGGGGAGTGGGCCTATCCCAGATTCGGCGCTTCCGATTGTCGCTGCCGGGGTCATCTGGCCCATGCGCCCGGTTCCGCCTCTCGGGCCATATCGGCGCTTCGCTCCCTGGGGGGGCGGGAGCTGGCCAAAGGTGGCGGCCCGGCCCCAATGCGGGTAGAATGAACCCTTCGTCAACGGGAGCCCGAAAGCCATGGTAAAAGTTTTAGACAGATACATTCTCAGGGAATTTCTCACCACCTTCGCCTACTCCATGGCGGTGATGGTGGTGTTCTACGAGATGGTGTCCTTCATCGACATGGCGGGGTATTTTTTCAAGTTCGGCGCCACCCTGGAGGTGATCTTCCGCTATCTCCTGTTCCGGGTGCCCATGGCCCTGTTCCACGTCACCCCCATATGCGTCCTGCTGGCCTCCACCCTGACCATGGCGGGGATGAGCAGGTTCTCGGAGGTGGTGGCGATGAAGGCGGCTGGGATCAGCCTGCTTCGGATCTGCGCCCCCATCCTGGTCGCCTCGGGTGTCATCAGCGTCCTGGCCCTGCTGGACAGCGAATATGTCTTTCATCTGGCCGCCAAGGAAACCGCCAGGATCTACTACGACGAAGTGAAAAAGCAGGAGCGCAAGTCTGTGTTCCAGCGCAGCAAGGTGTGGTATCGGTCGGACGACGGGTCGGTGTGGAACATAGGCTCGGTGGATCTGGACAACAAGACCATGAGCGATGTTTCAATCTATGGGTTCGATCCGGACACGGGCCAGATAATAGCCAGGGTCATAGCGGAAACCGCCAGGTACTCGAAAGATGGATGGGTCTTGAAAAAGTGCGTGGAGGTGAAGTTTGACAAGGATGGGGGGTTTACCGAGGAGCATATCAAGACCATGGTTGCCCCGATCCAGGCCATCCCCCTGGAGGATCTGAAAAAGACGCAGATGGACCCGGAGGAGATGAACCTGGAGGAGATTTTGGAGTTCATCCAGGATATGAAGCAGAAGGGGTATGACGCCACACGGTATGAAGCGGAATACTACGGCAAGATCGCCTTCCCCTTCATAGCGTTCATCATGCCATTCATCGCGTTGCCTCTCTCCACCCGGTCGGCCCGTTCCGGCGGATTCCTTTTCGGGATCATGGTGGCGGTGCTGATAGGGATCTCGTTCTGGTTCCTGTTTTCCATGGGGCTGGCCTTCGGCAAGTCCGGGCGCATCCCCCCGTTTCTCTCCGCCTTCGGCGCCCATATCACCTTTCTGATGGCGGGTTTCTATATGCTCACCACCAGTCGGCAATAATCCGCCGTCCACCGGCGCTATGGCGTCGGCAGCTTTTCTATGCGGATGGTGTCCACCCAGAAGGGGATAACTCCCCCGAATTTCACCATCACCTCCAGGGTGGTCCGGCGCTCCACGACAAAGTCCACCGCCACATCTTTCCATTGGCCGCTTCCCCCCAGGGCCGCGGTTGTCACTTCCCGGATGGCCACAGGCTTGTCCTTGTCCCCCAGCTTGATCTCCACAGACCCCACCGGCGCGTTTGCTCCCTCCCCCTCGGCCATCAGCATGGCATGGACCCGCCACCGCCCCGGCTCCAGCATGGTCCCCGGTCCGAACACCATCACGTCCCTGGGGTTGACCCCAGGTTGCGAGCGGACAGCCTCCCCGCCAGAGGCTGAAGCGTTGGACGCCAGCCGACCGGAATAGTATCGAAGCTGTTCGGCCTCGAAGAAATCGGAAGGACCAGAGGCCGCGGCGAAGGTGGCGTAGGCGTAATCGAACCACACCGTGGCCCGGCCCACCAGATATACCCTGTATTCCACCTGCCAGAACTTGCCCGGCGCAAGCTCATATTCCACATCTATATCCTGATAGCGGCCACGCTGGCTGAAATCGGCGCCAGTCAGGTATTTTTCCGCCAGCACGATCCTTCCCTGGTCGGCGGCCACGTCCACTTTGACTATCTGTGAGTCATCGGCAAAATCCCCCTCCACCTTAAGGCGCAGCGCCACCATGTATCGGCCCGAGGGGAAGGTTCCGTATGGCCCGGCGTTGATGATCCCATCCTGGGGTATCCCTTCGCCCGGCATGGCTTTGAGCGCCCATCCGCGGCTGGCGTCCCTATCCTCGGCGGGGCGCCCGCCGATGGGGTTCAGCCATTCCGCCTGAAAGAGCGAGCCGAGCCTGGGCGGGGTCGGCGCCTTTGGCGGGTCCGGCGTCTTTTTCATGGCAAAGACCCACAGAGGATCTTTTTTCATCACCAGTTCCAGGTATGGCGATTCGATAAGCCGCTGGATGGCTATATACGGGGAGAAGGCGCCCACCTTGGGGGGGTAGGCGTCCGCATGGAAGACGATGTATCCCACATTCAGCTTTCTGGCGGTCTCTTCCTGCAGGGGGGCCATGTCCCCTCCGTTCATGGGGGAAAGGGGCCAGAACACATGGTCCACATATTCCTTCTTGACCAGGGGGGAGTATCCGTTGATCATCGGCGCGCCGCTTTCCACGGCGTAGTATTGATATATCGCCTCCCATGAAGCTTCCCCCGGCCATATGGGCAGGTTGAGCACCGGCTTGCCGTCGTTGGTTCTGGCGATGAACTGGTACACCTCGTTGTCCTGGTCCAGCAGGCATATCCCCACCGGTTTTCCGGGGTGATAATCGAAGGCCAGGGCCACCATGAACAGGGCGCCTGCGGCCTTGGGCCAGGCGCCCGCCCGGTCCATCAGCCATTTTATGGAATAGGCGGCCAGCATGGCGATGCACGCCATGACTATGATCATTATCTTCGTGGGGGAGCGGGAGAGGTTGAAGTATGGAAAATATTTATAGAAGAGCTTGTATATGGGAAAATACTCGGTGAGGGTGGTTCCGAAGGCCAGCAGGTATGAGCCTGTGAAGAGAGCC
>JAOUPQ010000310.1 GCA_029879765.1 Nitrospinota bacterium
ATGGGGCTGCACTACATCGGTGGAATCTTGAAGCACGCCCAGTCCCTGTCGGCCATATGCGCCCCCACCACCAACTCATACAAGCGCCTGGTGCCCGGCTTCGAGGCTCCGGTGAACCTGGCCTATTCATCCCGCAACAGGTCTGCCTCCATCAGGATCCCGATGTATTCGCCCAGCCCGAAGGCAAAGCGAATCGAGGTCCGGTTCCCCGATCCAAGCTGCAACGCCTATCTGGCCTTTTCCGCCATGCTGATGGCCGGGCTGGATGGGGTGCAGAACAAGATCGACCCAGGCGCGCCGCTGGACAAGAACATCTATGGCCTCTCTCCGGAGGAGCTGGCGGAGATACCGTCGCTGCCAGCCAGCCTGGAAGACGCCCTGGACGCTCTGGAGGCGGATCACGATTACCTGCTGAAGGGAGACGTGTTCACCCAGGATATGATCGACGCATGGATCGATTACAAGAGGGAAAGCGAAGTGGGCGAATTGCGCAAAAGGCCGCATCCCTATGAGTTCACCATGTATTACGATATTTAGATTCGTAATAGGTTTTCAGTGTTGCCCGGCGCCCATGGCCGGGCATTTTTTTGCTGTTTTGCGCGCCCTGTCCGGAAGAATATCCTTGACAATAACAGCAGGGAAATACGATGATAGGCGCAAATGGGGGCTTTTAAAACCACAGGTAAAAGCCATAGTGTCGTTTTTTAATCGAAAGTTCAATCTTTGGGAGGAAATTATGAAGAGATCGCTTGCCATAATCATGGCTTTCGCGTTCATCGTGGGTTTCACCAGCAAGGCGTCCGCCGACGGCGAAGCGCTCTGGGGCTCGAAAAAATGCAAAAACTGCCACAACATGTCCGATAAGAAAAAAGTCGGCCCCGGCCTGGCTGGCGTCACCGGCAAGCGCAGCGAAGGTTGGCTGGTGAAGTGGCTCGTCGACACAAACGGCACATGGAACGACGGCAGCGCCGATACGGAGGCCATGAAGAAAGAGCATGGTCTGGAAAGTAGCAAAAAGCCGAAAATGAAAGTCGGAAAGATCTCCGAGGAGGAAGCCAAGGAAATCGTAGCTTACATGAAAGCTAACGGCGGCTGAGCCGAAGCGTTTTTATAGCTTTATCGCCTCCGCCCCTTACGGGGCGGAGGTTTTTTTGTCTGAGGTGGAAAATGTGGCAGGAGAAAATCCGGACCGGCCGGATCACTGTTTCCTGGAAGTCATTACCATAACGAACAGTATCAGCCCGAAAAGCTCCAGCCTCCCCATCAGCATCTGCACTATCAGCACCAGCTTTCCGGCAGTGGGGACTCCCAGATAGGTTTGCGCCGGCCCCACCGTCCCCAGCGCCGGGCCCACATTGCCCAGGCAGGAGGCGGACGCGGAAAACGCGGACACCATGTCCATCCCCAAAAGGGTAAGGATAAGCGCCCCAATGGCAAAGAGCCCTATAAACAGGACAATAAAAACCAGGGCGTTGGCCGTCAGGTTCTCGCCAATCACCTCCTTGTCCAGGCGCACGGTCTGGACTCGTCGGGGATTGGCCATCCGTTTCAACTCCCGGGCGATAGCCTTGAAGGCCAGCACGTGACGTATGGCCTTCACCCCCCCGGAGGTGGAGCCGGAACATCCCCCCACAAACATCAGCAGAAACAGCACCGATTGGGCGAAACTGCTCCACTGGCCAAAATCGGCGGACATATAGCCCGTTGTGGTGAGGATGGAGGTGGCCTGGAAAAATCCGTGGGTCAGCGCCTGCACCGGCCCGATCCCCGGATAGTCGTTGGTCAGCAGAAGATCCAGCGTCAGCAGGCTCCCCGCGCCCACGAGAATACCGGAATAGGCCTTGAACTCGGCGCTTTTGAAATAGACCCCAAACCCCTCCCCCCTGGCCAGGCGGAAATGCAGCGTGAAGTTCATTCCGGAAATCGCCATGAACACGATCACTATCCAGTGCGCAATGGTGGAGGCGCTGGCTTTGGAATCGGGAAAAGTGGAAAAACCACCCGTGGCCACCGTAGTGAAGGCGTGCAGAAGAGCATCGAAAAACGAAAGCCCCACACCCCACAGCATAAGGGTCTCTGTGATGGTGAAGACCAGGTATATGATCCACAACGCCCGGGCCGTGCTCCTGATCCTGGGAGTGGCCTTCTTGAAGTTGGCGCCGCCGGGGATCTCCGACTGGAACAGGTTATGGCTGCTCTCCCCAATGGCGGGCAGAATGGCCACGAACAACACCACGATCCCCATTCCCCCCAGCCACTGGGTCATCCCCCGCCACAGCAGGATGGAAGCTGGCATTATGGTGGGGTCCGGCACCACCGTGGCCCCGGTGGTGGTGAATCCGCTGATCGCCTCGAAGAAGCAGTTCACAAAACCGGGGATCCATCCTGAAAAGTAATAGGGAAGACTGGCGAAAAAACCGACCGTAATCCAGCAGAACGCCGCGATCACCGCCCCGTCGAAGGCGGCTATCCGGACACCGGTTATCCTGTCGCGGGAAATGAATATGGCCACCGCCCCCGCCGTCAGCGCCAGGGCCAGGGTTGCCCCTATGGACACGGAATCGGACAGATGACCTGGGGACGGCCCAAAGGGCCATATAAACGAAACGACCAGAGGAATGGCCAGAAAGCAGCCAAGCGATACCCATATCCACCCTGCGATGTTCATCAGCACGGGGGACAACAGGCTCCGCCTCTCCTTGGGAGGAAGGATGCCGCTGGAGGAGTCGTTGAACATCCTGCCTCCTACAGCAAGCCACCGCTGGAGAAGAGCTTCTCCACAGTCTCTATCTTGTCCCGCAAAGTGACCACGATCACCTTGTCATTGGCCTGAAACACCGTGGAGCCGTCCGGAATGATCAGGTCCTCCTCCCGGATAACCATCCCGACTATGGCGCCTTTGGGGAATCCTGCGCCTTGCAGCCTCTTGCCGTCCATGCGCGAGCCTGGGTCCACCACAAACTCCAGCAGATCCGCCACTCCCGCCCGGAGCATCACCACGGAGCGGACCATTCCCTTTCGCATGGCGGTGAGTATCCTTCCGGCGGTCAGGTTGTGGGGGTTGACCACCACATCCAGCCCTATGGAATCGAGCACCGGAAGATAGGTTGTCTCGTCGGTGACCACCACAACCTTTCGCACGCCGATCCTTTTGGCCAGAAGGC
>JAOUPQ010000311.1 GCA_029879765.1 Nitrospinota bacterium
CACGGCCATCGGCGCCCAGATCGCCCCCCGGCCCAGGCCGGACGTGGTGTTCGGCTCCACCCAGCGGATCAACACCGGCTGCGGCTCCATATACGTCACCGTCAACCACGACGAAACCGGCAGGCCCTTCGAGCTGTTCACCCAGATCGGCAAGGCGGGAGGATGCGCCGCCAGCCAGACCGAATCTATCGGCAGGCTGGTGTCCATGGCTCTGCGCGCCGGGCTGGATATCAACGAGATCCGCAGCCAGCTCATGGGCATCTCCTGCCATCAGCCGGCATGGGAAAAAGGAACGCGGATCCTCTCCTGCGCCGACGCCATAAGCAAGGCCATCGCCAGGGTGGAAAACCTGCCAGCCGAGTCGGACCCTGCCCTGGTCAAGGAAGCGAGAGACAGCAAGCACGCGCCCGCCAATGGGAAGACCTCGGGAGCGGTCCAGTCATCGACTGGTTCCGTTCACCCCTCGCCGGGAGCGGTGCGGTCGACGCCGGGAGCGGTTCGCCCGTCGTTGGGAGCGGCCCGGCCATCGCCTGTGGTGGCTTCTTTCATCGGGAATCTGGAGAAGGATATAGCCCCCGCCGTGGGCGCCTGCCCCGACTGCGGCAGCTCCCTCAAACACGCCGACGGATGCCTTTTGTGCGAGGGATGCGGATATTCTAAGTGTTGAGATGTTGTCGAATTGTTATTGAATAGCAATATTAAAGAGAATCCCGGATAGGTTGACGCCGTCCGGGATTTTTTTACCAATGTTTTTTGAATATGAGCATTTTATGAAAATTAGTGAATTATTGAAAATTTTGAAAAATGATGGATGGTATATCGTGACCACTAAAGGGAGTCACAGGCAACTCAAACATCCGATAAAAACTGGCAGGGTTACAGTATCTGGAAAACCTTCTAGCGTGATGGCGAAAGGTACACTTAACAGCGTTTTCAAGCAGGCCGGACTGAAGAGAAAAAAAGAATGAAATTCGAGTTTTGAGATCTTTTCTTTATCTAGTCTTTTACTATACAGCGCCTCCTTCTTTCTATTGCTTCCCCTACTTATTTAGGTCAAAATATCATAAGAAGATATAGAAAGAATCTCGAATTTATTTTCACAACCAATATCGTATTTATGCAAACTGGATCATTAGAGGAATAAAATGAAATACGCTGTAGTAATAGAGCGGGCGGGCGCCAACTACTCCGCCTATGTGCCTGATCTTCCCGGATGCGCCGCCACCGGCGATGACGTGGAGGAGGTCGAGAAAAACATCAAAGAAGCGATTCAGTTCCATATCGAAGGAATGAACGAGGATGGAATAACCGCCCCAGTTCCTTCTACCATGTGCGAATATATCGAGGCCTGAATAGAGACACCTAAGCCCTATCACTTATCCCCCTCCTCCTTTCTGTTGCTTCCCTGCGCCGCTTCGTTCAAAATGACGTGATGTGGCGCCGAAACAACACCTAACTTATTTCCATGTAAAATGCCTGAAAGAACGAACTACGATTCTTTGCGAGACTTCATCGCCCACCTGGAGTTCGCCGGTGAGCTGGTCCGCATTAAGGAGAAAGTCTCCCCTTTCCTGGAGATCACGGAGATAGCTGATCGCGTCTCCAAATCCCCCCATGGCGGCAAGGCCCTGCTGTTCGAGAATGTGGAGGGCTCCTCCATGCCGGTGTTGATCAACGCCTTCGGCAGCAAGAAGAGAATGGCCATGGCCCTGGGGACCGGAGACCTCGAATCCATCGCCGCCGATATCGAAAAACTGGTCCATATCAAACCACCCGATTCCTTCAGCGACAAGCTGGCCATGCTCCCCCAGCTGTTGCGATTCACCAAGTTCCCTCCGGCGATGGTCTCCGCCCGCCAGGCCCCGTGCCAGGATGTGGTGCTGACCGGGGCGGATATCGACCTGCGGCTGATGCCGATCCTGCATTGCTGGCCGGAGGATGGGGGGAGGTTCATCACCATGCCGGCGGTGTTCACCAAGTCTCCCGATGGGGCCCGCAACGTGGGGATGTATCGGCTGCAGATGTTTAACAGGATGACCACCGGGATGCATTGGCATATCCACAAGGACGGCGCATCCAACTTCCATGAGCACGCCCGCGCCGGACGGAAGCGAATGGAGGTGGCGGTGGCCATCGGGGCGGATCCTGCGGTGGTCTTCGCCGCCACGGCGCCGCTGCCCCACGGGGTGGACGAGATGCTGCTGGCAGGTTTCATCCGGGAAAAACCGGTGAAGCTGGTCAAATGCCACACGGTGGACCTGGAGGTCCCCGCCGAGGCGGAGATAGTGCTGGAAGGGTATGTGGACATAAAGGAGCGCCGGGTGGAGGGCCCCTTTGGCGACCATACCGGATACTACTCCCTGGCGGACGAGTACCCGGTGTTCCATGTCACCGCCATGACCCACCGCAAAGCCCCCATATACCTGACCACCATCGTGGGCAAGCCCCCCATGGAGGATTGCTATATGGGCAAGGCCACGGAGCGCATATTCCTGCCCCTGCTGAAAACCATCAACCCGGAGGTGGTGGATTACAGCCTGCCGTGGGAGGGGGTGTTCCACAATTGCGTGATAGTCGCCATGAAAAAGCGATACCCCATGCAGGCCCGGCGGCTGATGAGCGCGCTGTGGGGGGCGGGGCAGATGAGCTTTGCCAAAATGATCCTGGTGGTGGATGAAAAGATGAATGTGCAGGATCACAAGGCCATGGCCCGGGTGATGCTGGACAACCTGTCCATTCCAGACGGCCTGATCCATTCCGAAGGAGTGCTCGACGCCCTGGACCACTCCGCCCCCTTGCCGCTGTGTGGCGCCAAGCTGGGGATAGACGCCACCTCCCCCATGGAAGGGGAGCCGAAAAGCCTGTCCACCGCCCAAACCCCGGCCAAGGCGGATTTTGACCAGGCGCTTATATGGCTGGCCGGCGCCGAGGAGGTGGGTTCCTTCTCCGTTCCATTCATGGATGTGAAAAATCCGTTGCTCATCCTCTCCGTGAAGAAAAGGGAAGCGGGGGACGCCTTCCGGATAGCCCGCAAAGTGGCGGAGGTGGACAAAAAGGGAGGATTCCGGATAATCCTGGCTGTGGACGAGCATGTGGACGCAGCCGACTACTCCACTGCCCTGTGGAAGTTTTTCAATAACTGCGATC
>JAOUPQ010000079.1 GCA_029879765.1 Nitrospinota bacterium
TTCACCGGGGGGCCGATATGCTCTCCGGCGGTGTCGTAGAAACGAAAGGGAGCGCCATAATTCTGCTGGTTGAAGGCCAGCATGGCGGCCAGAACGGCGAGGATCTGGACGGAGAACGCCAGTATGCGCCAGGCCCTGGACACCATGGCGGGTATATCCGAGGCGAGGAAGATTCTCCCCACGGCAATGAGGGAAAAGATGAAAGCGGGGATAAGGCCGTTGGGACGAAGCATGAAGAGGGCGGCGAAACATAGGGAGACCATCCATAGCCGCCGGGGAGGGGTGGTGAATACGACGAACATGGAAAGGATCAGGAAGAAAAGGTATGCCATGTCCGTGTGGTTGGAAACCGCCAGATCCATCATCAAAGGTGAAGCGCAAAACATCAGCGCCCCGCTAAAGGCCGCCACGGCGCCGAAGCTGCGCAGCAGCAGGAAAAAGAAAGCCGCCCCCGCCATGAAATAAAAAAAGTAACAGGTCAACACCGCGGCCTTGTTGCTGGCGCCGAAAAGAAAGAATGACGCGGCCAGGGTGTATTGATACAAAGGGCGGTGGGTGAAGATCGGATATTCGAAGGGGGGTTCCTGGGGCGCGTCGTACAACACCTGGATGGGGAATATTTTCCGGGTGACCCAGCCCTCCCCCTGGCTGATCTGTCTTGCGTCGTGATAATACTCCAGCCCGTCCATGGTGCGGAACTGCCAGCCCGCATGGGAGAGGGTGTACAGAGTCACCAGATGGAACAGGATATAGAGAAAAAGGAATAGGGCTATGGGCGAAACTGCTTTCGCGGTGAGGGCCTTATTCAAGTTGAGGTTGCTTTCGAAAGTGATGTTAAAATTCGATTCCGGTCATTATCTGTGGCGCCGCTGGCGCGTCCCGCTCTGGGAGGACTGCAATGCGGTCTTCATTTCCCCGATAAATATATCATTTTTACAGGTTCAAAGACAGCTGCGCCAGCCACCCGCCCGGCCAGCGGCGGTGGAATATTATGACCTCCCCCGCGGCGTCCTGGTGATGTAGAATCGACATATGGAAAACAGAAAACCAGATATCGATATCCGGCGGCTTGACTTGCGGGCGGGCAAGCCCCTCCCCCTGGGCGCCACCTGTATGCCCTGGGGAGTCAACTTCTCCCTTGTTTCAAACCACGCCTGCGAGGTGACCCTGCTGCTATACGATGGCGATGATCCTTCCCCCTGGGCCAGGATCCCGCTGGATCCGGGCGTGAACAGGACCGGGGCCATATGGCATGTGGGGGTGAACCGCCTGGATATTTCCACATTGCGATACGCCTATCGCGTGGAAGGGCCGTGGAATCTGGAGCAGGGGCACCGGTTCGACCCGGACGCGATCCTGCTGGATCCATACGCCAGGATCGTCACCGGGGCCGAGGAGTGGGGCGGAGATTACATCGGTGTGACATATGACTCCCGCGCCAGGACCGACAGCAAATTGCGATGCGCCGTGGCGGAGGATTCCTTCGACTGGGGTTCTGTCGTCTCGCCCCAGATCCCCATGAAGGATCTTGTGATTTACGAAACCCATGTCCGGGGCCTCACACGCCACTCTTCCTCCGGTGTGGCCTATCCAGGGACGTTCCGCGGGCTGATAGAAAAGATACCCTATCTTAAAAAGCTGGGGGTCAACGCCGTGGAGCTGATGCCGGTGCAGGAGTTCCACGAAAGCCAGATCGACCGGCTGAACCCGGTCACCGGGGAGCGATTGCTCAACTATTGGGGATATTCCACCACCGCCTTTTTCGCGGCCAAGGCGTCCTACTCGTCAGATCCCAGGGGCGCCGCCCCTTTCGACGAATTTCGAGAAATGGTCAAGGCGCTGCATATGGCGGGGATAGAAGTGATCCTGGATGTGGTGTTCAACCACACCGCTGAAGGGGACCACACCGGCCCCACGTTGTCGTTCCGGGGGCTGGACAACCAGGTGTATTACATGCTGGGCAAGGAGGGGGAGTATCGCAATTTCTCCGGCTGCGGCAACACCATGAACTGCAACCATCCCATGGTGCGGGAAATGATCCGCGAATGCCTGCGATACTGGGCCACGGAAGCGAGGGTGGATGGGTTCCGGTTCGACCTGGCTTCGATCCTGGGTCGTGATCCGGAAGGCCATCCGCTTTCCAATCCGCCGCTGATAGAGGCGATCGCCCTGGATCCGGCGCTGGCCCATTGCAAGCTCATCGCCGAGGCGTGGGACGCGGGAGGGCTGTATCAGGTGGGCACTTTCCCGGCCAAGGGCCGCTGGGGGGAGTGGAACGGCAAATACCGCGATTGCGCCCGTCAATTCCTGGCGGGGAACAGGGGACAGGCCAGCGAAATGGCCACCCGGCTGGCAGGAAGCGCGGATCTATATCAGGAGGAGGGGCGCTATCCATACCACTCCATAAACTTTGTCACCTGCCATGATGGCTTCACCATGGCGGATATGTTTTCCTATAACGAAAAGCATAACGAGGCCAACGGGGAGGAAAACCGGGACGGGGACAACAACAACAACAGCCATAACCACGGGGCGGAGGGGCCCACTGATAACCCGAAGATAAACGCCATCCGCCTGCGGCAGGCCAAGAACGCCTTTACCCTGCTGATGCTCTCCCAGGGGCCGCCGATGATATATGAAGGGGACGAGATGGGGAGAAGCAAAAACGGCAACAACAACTCCTATTGCCACGACACCGAGCTCAACTGGCTGGACTGGGGCCTGCTGGAAAATAACGGGGGGCTGTTCCGCTTCGTGGCCGGGTTGATCAAGTTGCGCAAAAGCCATCCCGCCCTGGGAAGGAAGGACTACTACACCGGAGGCTTCGTGCCTGGCGTGGATGTGCGTGATGTGGAATGGCATGGCCAGACCCCTCGGGAGCCGGACTGGAGCCAGGACGCGCAAACGCTGGCTTTTTCCCTGGGAGGCCCGTGGGAGGAGGATGGCCGCCGGGCGCCGGATATATACGCGGCCTTCAACACGGGGGAGGAGGAGAAGGAGTTTGCGCTTCCTCATGTGACCGGACGGCGGTGGATGCGCAAGGTGTACACAGCGCTGGCCAGCCCGCAAGACTATCTGGAGGACGGCGCCGAAGCGGAACTAGTCCACCAATACTCCTTCACCCTGGCGCCAAAAAGCTGCGTGGTGCTGGTGTCGGCGTAGGGGCCAGCCGAGCCGTAGTCAGACATAAAAAAAAAGCCCGGAGCCATGAGGCCCCGGGCCATGTAATCGGGCTAGCGCAAAGTTTATTGCACTGTGGCGCTGTGCGACGCCACTTCCATGATCGCCATTTTGTTGGCGGAATTGGCGGCGCCATCAAGAAAACCGGTGGAGGGATCTATGGGGAAAGCGCCGGAAGCGCCTTTCTTCATGTAATAGACCCTGTATTCCACGGTCACCGGCATGGCTGCGGCGGAGGCGTCAAAGCTTACATCAAAGCTTTCCCGCTCATTGGGCTGCAGCCGGGTATCCACGGCGGAGTTGGACTGAAAACCGGGCTTGACCGCCCCCGTGGCGGCGTCTATGGTCTGTCGCCCATAAATCCGCACAAACCTGTCTGAGGCGCCGTCCTCCACAATAAGGTTCTTGTTGGAACCTTTGGAGAACCACTGGCTTCCTGCAGGGCCATTGGGAACGTCCACAAAACCCGGGAATCTATAAGGAGGCCTGCCGCCCCGAGCGGGCAAGTTCAGGTTCACTTCTCCAGCGCTGTCGGGCCCGGTGTAAGTGTAATTCACATCCTCATAGTCCGTGGTGATTCTTGCCCCGGACAGGGGAAGCGAGACGCCATTGGCGTCTTTGGCCCGCACCATGGTGAGCATTCTGCGCATGGGATGGGCGCCGGGCAGCATATGAGCCGTCTTGTTCAGAAACGAAGTGTAGACATCCAGAGAACTTCCGTTAATCGTGGCGGAAAGCTCCGAGGAAAATCCAGCCTTGATCTTGCCGGGGGCCGTGCCTCCTTCGAACTGATGGCTGTGAAAAACGCCGTTATTGGCGTTATCGATCATGGCGGCGGGCGCGTCGCTCATATCCGGCAGCTTGCCACGGGAATACCATTCGTTCACCGGCAGCCCCTTGCGCTTTTCCATATGGCACTTCTGGCACTTGGGCGACGCGGTGGGCGAGCCGGACAGCGGCGATTGGTACAGGTTATCGTCAGTGACGGACCAGGTCGTGCAAAGCTCCATGAACCTGCTGGCGCCGGTCTGGGGATCCAGAACCTTGGCGGAGCGCTGGTGGCAGGCCAGGCACACCGCTTTTCCCTGATCCTCGAAATGGTTGTCCGGGGCGGAATAAGCCGGGTCCACCAGGGCGTTGCGGTCGGTCTGGTCCGTGGAGCTGTCATTATGACGTCCATATATGCCATAGGGCCCGTAGTATGGGCCTCCGGCGGCGTGGATTTTTCCGGCCGCCTCATCGGTCAGCGGTATCCCCTTTATCAGGTACCGTCCGTCACCTCCCAGCTTGGAGCCGCGAGTGTTGGCGTAATCGCCATGGATTTCCGGACCGGTTATCTGGAAAAAGGCATTCATGTGGGCGGATCCGGAATCTGGAGAGAAATAGAGCGTGTAGCCCGCCGGATAAATTACATTTCCTATGGCTGGGGCGGTCTTTATGGCCCCTGCCAGGGTGTATGAATCTCCTTGATGGGTCATCCGCACCTTTTCGATGCTGTGGCAGAAGGCGCAACTGATCCCTTCCAGGTTGTTTTCATGACCGATCTGGTATGTGGCCTTGTACCGGGAGCCATCGTTTACATTGGCCGGAGCCACCACTGTGGCCGCAGCCTTTGGATTATATCCGGGCGCCAGGTTGGCGCCGGTGTCCCCCGCGGCGGCCTGTTCAATCACTATGTTGAAGTCCTTGGAATACACTGCCGCCGGAGCATGACAGGTGAGGCAGACACCCGCCATTTTCTGGGCTGTAGCCACGGTAATGGTTCCAGTGGGTCCGCTCACTCCGATTTTATTTTGCATCAGATGCGTCAGAAAACCTTGATACAGAGTCTGGAATATGGGATCGGACCATGATTGCGCATGCATGGAATTCTGCCACGTATTGTGCAGATCATAATGGCAATGCTGGCATTTTTTATCCGCGCTTTCAAATACGGAATTCTGGTATCCTGTTTTGGCCAAAGTCACCACGCTTCCAACGTCAGGATTTCCTTCGGAACAACTGGTGATCAAAGCCGCAAGCAGAAGCGGCAAGGCAGCAAGAGCAATTATCCTTCTGTACATTTTCTACCCCCTAGATGTATATAACGGACTATTTAGGAACCCAAGTACGCTTTTATGCCTAAGTTCGTAGGATTGCCTTTGGGAAAAAAGGATTCAATCTATTCTAAATGCTGGAATGGAAGGGAAAACCAGGCATGGGAAACCTCGCGACACATACAGACAATATATACAACAGGTTGCCTATATAGCCAGAGGCCGATTATCGGCGTCAGAGGGCGAAACGTCAGTCAGAAATATTTTTTCATGGCAATCGTTTAGTTGCCATGGCTAACAGATTTATATTCCCGCTGAAGGATAGATATGGGATATATGAAAGACTGTTTTCTTCGGAGGCCAGGCGCAGGGCAATAGCAAACCTACCGGTCGGCGAGTATCTGCTCCGCCCTTTTCAGCGCCTTGTCGATGTGGGACAGCACGTTTTCTTCCCCGATTTTATCGATGAAGCCATAGCGGGCCAGGGCCTGGCGCAGATCCCCCCGCACGCCGGAGAGGAGCATGGTGGTGGAGTGTCGGCGGCAGTTGCGCATCAGGCTCTCCAGGGCGTTCAGCCCCGTGGCGTCGATCATCGGCACATGGCGCATGCGCAGGATCAGGACCACCGGCGGACTTTCTATCTTTGGCAGGATCGTCTGGAGCCTGTCCGCCACCCCGAAGAAAAACGGACCCTCAATCTCATACACCTCCACCCCTTCGGGGACAGTCTTGTTTTTGATGGCGTCCGGATCGAAAATGGTCTGGGTTTCCCCTGCCAGCAGAGCTTGCATATTCCCATCTACGGCTCCGATACGGGTCACCTCCGTCATCCTCTTTATGAACAACAGACCCGCCAGCGCCACCCCCACCTGCACCGCCACGTTCAGGTTCACCAGCACGGTGAGGAAAAAGGTGGTCAGCATGGCCAGGGTGTCGGACCCGGGAGCGCGGAAAATGGAGCGCACTTTCCCCGGCTCACTCATATTCCACGCCACCACCATCAGGATCGCCGCCAGGGAAGCCAGGGGGATGTGGGTGATATGCTCCGCCAGGAAAAACATGAATATCAGCAGGAAAACCGCGTGGCTCATCCCAGCCAGGGAGGAGGCGGCGCCGCTTCTGATATTGGTGGCGGTGCGGGCGATGGCGCCGGTGGCGGGCATCCCGCCGAAAATGGCGGCGGCTATGTTGGCCACCCCCTGCCCAATGAGCTCCCGGTTTGGTTTATGCCGATCCCCGGTCATTCCGTCGGCCACCACAGCGCTCATCAGCGACTCTATGGCCCCCAGCAGCGCAATGGTGATGGCGTCGCTCATCAATTCGCGGATTCTTTCCAGCGATATGTCGGGAAAAGAGGGAGCCGGGAGGGAGTGGGGGACCGCCCCGTATACGCTTCCAATAGTGGCCAAAGGCGCCTGGAACCACCACACCACCGCGGCGCCCAGCGTCACAATGGCCAGAGGGCCCGGAAACCTGGGGGCCAATCTGCGAAGGATCACCAGCAGCCCGACAGATGCCAGGGAAAACAGCGCTGTGGGCCACGATACGCCATGGGATTGGGAAAGGTATATGGCCCATTGGGAGGTGAAGTCCGCCGGCACGTTTTGCGCCCCCAACCCGAAGAAGCTGTTCACCTGGGAGCTGGCGATGATCAGGGCGATGCCCGCGGTGAAGCCTGTGGTCACCGGATATGGAATGAATTTTATCGCGTCGCCGAATCTTGCCAGGCCCAGCAGGACCAGCATCCCCCCCGCCATGATGGTGGCGATTACCAGCCCATCCACCCCGTGGCGAGAGACCACCCCATACACCACCACCACAAAGGCGCCGGTGGGGCCTCCGATCTGGAACCGGCTGCCGCCCAACATGGAGATAAGAAAACCGGCCACGATGGCGGTATAGAGTCCGCGCTCCGGGGGAAGGCCGGAGGCGATGGCGAAAGCCATGGCCAGAGGCAGGGCCACCACCGCCACTGTGGCGCCAGCGACAAGGTCGCGCTTTATGTTCGAATAAGGGCCGGTATTGCTCAATTACTTCTTATGGCGTAAAAATCGAATTATACGCCCTTTGGGTGGAATGTCAAATTATCCTGATTTCTCCATGAAAAACAGGTTCTAAGGCTGATCAGTCCAAGACGGGGGAGGGCTTTCCCTTGGCGGCTTCTTTCTTTTCCAAGGCATTTTTCACCGAGTCTTCCAGCCATTTCATGTTGAAGATGGCGTGTTTCAGGGATGCGCGGTTTTTATGGCTCCAAAGGACATGGAAATATCCGTCGCTGGTTTGCATTATAGTGGGATAGTTATAAGCCACCAGGTTGCTCCAGCGATCCCCCGCCAGGTTCACTATTCTGGTAAACTCCAGTCCGCCGTCCAGCGAAAAGGCCAGCGTGAGCGGATTGCTGGCTTTGTGGGAATGGTTATAGACCATCAGCACGATTCCCAGCTTCTCCACATAAATGGCGTCCACCGCCGAGCCTGGATTGGGAGTGTCGGTAAGGGCCATAGGCTCCCATGTCTTTCCATTGTCGCGGGAGTATGACCGCCGGATGAATTTGTCGCTTTTGTCCCGGGCCAGCATCAAAATCCTCCCGTCGGGAAGCGGGACCAAGGTCGGCTGGATCGCGTCATGATCATCCAGATGGAAGGTCTGGGTGCTCAGCACCCTCCCCTCGTTGTGGTCGATGGTCATGGTATAGCTTCCCACCATGTTGGTTTCGTACCAGAAATCGATAAAGAACGGGGCCAGCATCCGCCCCTTTTCCAGCCTGATGGGCCTGTTGCGCGGCAGGTGCCCAAGGCTTGTGACCAAAGTCTTCCCCTCGGTCCAGGTTTTCCCGCCGTCTTTGGATTGGGTGTAATCGATGTTGGACCCGCTCCATCCGCCAACCCTTACCGCAGCGAAAAAAAGCCAGATGATCCCGTCATCGTCCTTGAACAGGGCTGTGTTCCCCACGGATTTGGCGTAGTTCCGGGGGATGATCACGTATGGCTTCCCCCAGGCCCACTTTTTTTTGTTCCACACCGCGCCGAAAATCTGCGCCTCGCTATTGGTCTCTTCCGTGGCCGCATACCAGGTGGCCAGGATATTCCCCCCCTCAAGCTCCACCATGGAAGAGCCATGGGGCTTCCCTTCCTCTTTCGGGGAGTGCAGGTTGTCCCATTTATAAAAGGATGGGGCGATAGATTTGACGGCCAAGGCCGGAGTCGAGCCGATGAGCGCCCAGATGGTGGCGACAAAGATTATGAAGAAAGCGCGCCTGGTCACCATATATATTTCCCCACCAGCGCTTTCCCCCGCTCCCAGGGCCCCATGTCGAAAGGCGCTGATATCCTTTCGCTGGCGTTGATATCACTTTCCAGCCGCGCGTTGAGCCTGTGGACAAAAGGATGGTCCGGGGCGAAGTGGGCGAACATCACCGTCTCTCCCGCCACGAACAGGCTGCGGGGGGTCATGTTGGCCGAGCCTATGGCCACGATCCGTCCATCGGCCACCAACGCCTTGGCATGGGTCATGGTGGGATAAAAGAAAACGCGCAACCTTTCCGTATGATTCCCGGCCAGCAGAAGGTTCACGGCGGCGCGGTTGGCCGGCCCATGGGTGGAGGGATTTTTGGGCAGGATCAGGTCCACCGCCACACCCCGCGCCAGCGCCCGCCCGATCCCTTCCAGGATCATTCCGGCGGAAAAATAGGCATGCTCCAGCACCAGCCGCTCTTGAGCCGAGTCTATAACCTGGGCGATCCCAGTCCGGATCTGCGCTCCATGTTTCGTGTTTGTGGCGATAACGAAAGGAGCGTCCTGCGGCCACGGGTTTTTGCGGACGACCTTGTCCGCGAAGGAGCGGGCGAGGGGGGAGCCGTATATTCCGATCATGTAGTCGTGCCATCGGTCATGATACTCGTCGGCTATGTTCATCCCCCCGAAAATCACCTCATTGTCATCGATGATGTAGTACTTGCTGTGATCCACAGGCTTGAGCGAGCGAAAATCCACAGATATGTTCTTGCTGCCAAACCCCCGGGAACCCGTGAAAATGGGGCCAGGCTTCCCCCCCTTTCCCAGAATTTCAAAAAACGTCCCCAGGACATCTTTGGACAAAGTCACGCTGGCGCCCCGGCCAGCGGCGGCGGTGACGGCCTCCACCATCCGGCGCCCCAGGGAGTCCTCTTTCCAGATGAAGGTCTGGATATGCACACTTTTGCGGGCGCGGCTGATGGCCTCGAATACCGCGTCGAACGCCTCGGCGCCATCGATATACAGGCGCATGTCCGGCATGGCCCCCGGAGCGGAGAAAAAACCATCCTCCAGCAGCTTTTCCGGGGCCGGGCCAAGACGAAACGGAAGAAAGTACAGATACGCCAGAAGAGCGACAATGGTGAAGTCCAGCGTCACCAGGGCGACTATGGCAAACTGCAGGGTCATCATCCTGCCGGAAAGGTCCGAGTGAAGGCGAGAAAGCTCATCGCAATCACTCCAGGATATCCTTGATTACATAAATGGGTTTGCCCTGCGATTCATGATATGTGCGGCTCATCATCTCCGCCAGCAGCCCGATGGAGATAAGCTGCACTCCCACCAGGATCAGCAACACCGCCAGCAGAAGCGCCGGCCGGTTGGAAAGCGGAGTGCCCAGCACCATCTTCTGGAACGAGAGCCACAACGCCAGAAAGAAGCCCGCGCTGCCGCTCAACAATCCCAACAGGCCGAAAATCTGTATGGGGCTGGTGGAGTATGACAAAAGAAACTTCACGGTGATCAGGTCCAGGATCACCCGGATGGTTCTGTCTATCCCGTACTTGGAGACTCCGGCGGTCCTGGGGCGATGGTTGACTTTAACCTCCGCCACCTTCACCCCCATCCAGGAGGCGACGGCGGGAATGAACCGGTGCATCTCTCCATACAGGTCTATATTCTTCACCACATCCCTGTGGAACACCTTCAGGGAGCAGCCGTAGTCGTGCAGATGGACCTTGGTGGTCCAGGATATGATCTTGTTGGCGATCATCGACGGCAGCTTGCGGGAGATGAACTTGTCCTGCCTGTCATAGCGCCAGCCAGAGACGATGTCGTATCCCTCGTTCATCTTCGCCACCAGCGCCGGGATATCCGCCGGGTCGTTCTGCAGGTCGGCGTCGATGGTGATGATCGTCTCCCCCAGGGCCTGGGCGAAACCGGCGGAAAAAGCCGCCGTTTGGCCAAAATTTCCGCGGAAACGGATAATTTTCAGCCTTGGCTCTTTCTGGCGCAGAATCTTTAGCTTTTCGTAGGTGGAGTCGGTGGAGCCATCGTCCACGGCTATCACCTCGAAAGGCCCGTCCAGCCCCTCCATGGCGGGGATCACTTCTTCAAGAAGCCTGTCCACGTTCTCCGCCTCGTTAAAGATGGGGACAACCATGGAATATTTCGGATTATCAGACATATATCGTAAGCTCGGGAAATTAACGATTTTACTGTATAAATGGCCCATGGGCAACAAGCCTGTTGCATTTTTTAAAAACAGGTTTATAATCGATTTTCCATAGCCGAAGTGGCGGAATTGGTAGACGCGCATGATTCAGGGTCATGTGTCCTTACGGGTGTGGGGGTTCGAATCCCCCCTTCGGCACCATTTACCAATATCGGATTATCTGTGGCTGGCCGAATCGGGCCTTGGTTGGTCATATTCGCCATATAAGCCTGTGTTAACTCCAGAGAAGGATTCCTGTATATTTCAGGCTCTCCCGTTCGGTCCGGATATTCCCCAAATCTTGCCCCCAGAGCCATAAATCCCGGCATTATCGTCATGTAAGAATAATATTTGCCGGTTGCTGAAAACCATTCAATTCCCCAGTTCCCTCATTTCCATTTCTGATAAATCAGCTGCTCGCTTCTTTGTTGCGCAGAATCCTCTTCCCCCAGGGCCTCTATTGCGGAGTTCAGGTAGCCATCGGGGCCAAATCGGGCCCAACGCAGTATTTCAGCCTCATCGTCAATATACAGAAGGAGCGCGTCATTAAATCGATCTTTGCCATATGATCTCGTATCTTTTAGCGCCCATTCCTACACGCACTAGCGCCTCGGCTGCGGC
>JAOUPQ010000312.1 GCA_029879765.1 Nitrospinota bacterium
CAGGGCGCCGGCGTCGGCCAAAGCCTCCGCTTCCGGGTCGGTGGGCCGGACCCGGTCCAGAAAATCTTCCAGCGACTGGAATTTTAGCAGGTTTCTTTCCGTCACGATCCTCTCCATCGTGGCGCCGGAAAGCCCTTTTACATGGGAAAGCCCGATCCGCATGGCCGCGCCACCACCAGCGGCGCCCCCTCCTTCGGCGATAGGGCTGTACAGGCCATGGTCCATCCCGGAGCGTTTCATGGCCTGGCATTCCGGGCAGGCCCCGGAACCTCCATCAAGAAAGACGCATTCATCCCGCCCACCTCTGTTTGTATTGGGAACTTGAATGTTCCGCTGGTTTCATTCTACCACCCCCGTTTGCGCTTCGTCATCCCTCGGCAGGGCCGCGGATAGCCCGGCCATCCTCCCGTTTGGCTAAGTTTGGCTCCTGCGCTCTGCTGCGGCGGGAATATATAATCTTGCCTCTCATCATCTCTTGTCAAAGCTTCCCATATTGAAGTAATCTGATCGCCTGATATCAAACCGAAATATGGAGAAAACCGACCGTGACAAAGATCAAGGCGGTGTATCCGGGGTCCTTTGACCCGGTGACCCTGGGGCATGTGGACCTGATAAAAAGAGGGGCCCGAATATTTGATGAGCTGGTGGTGGGCGTGGGGGATAACCTGCGAAAAGGCGCCCTGTTCTCTCCGGAGGAGAGGGTGGATTTCATCCGGCACGCCGTGAAGGGGATGAAGAACGTGAGCGTGGTCCCTTTTTCCACCCTGCTGGTGGAGTTCGCGCGCAAGCAGGGCGCCCATGTGATCCTGAAGGGTCTGCGGGCGGTCTCTGATTTCGATTACGAATTGCAGATGTCACTTATCAATCGCCGCATGGCCGCCCGGCTGGAGACGGTGTTCATGATGCCCAGCGAGGAGTTTTCTTTTGTCTCCTCGTCGCTGATAAAGGAGATCGCTTCCCACCGGGGCGATATAAGCTCCATGGTCACCGACGAAGTGCAAAAAGCGCTGGTGGAGCGGCTGTCGAGCGGTAAACCAACTAGATCGAGGAAATAATGAAAAATATCGCATTGTCCCAGCGGGTGGGGAAAATAAAACCCTCCGCCACCATGGCCATCACCGCCAAGGCAAAAGCCCTGAAGGCCGAAGGGGTGGACGTGGTGGGGTTCGGCGCCGGTGAGCCAGATTTCGACACCCCGGATTTCGTGAAGGAAGCGGCCATCGACGCCTTGCGCGCAGGGAAAACAAAATACACCCCGGGGGCGGGAATCCCGGAGCTGCGCGACGCCTTGTGCCAGAGCTTCCGCCAGGAGGAGGGGCTGGAATATAAACGGGAGGAGACCATCATATCCAGCGGCGGCAAACACGCGCTGTACAACATCTTCCAGGCGATCCTGAGCGATGGGGACGAGGTGATCATCCCCATCCCATACTGGGTCTCTTTCCCGGACCAGGTGCTGCTGGCCGGCGGGACTCCTGTGTTTCTGCACACCAATGAAGCGGAAGGTTTTTCCTTCAGTGTGGAGGATCTGGAGAAGCTGATCACTCCGAAAACCAGGGCGATGGTTATCAACTCCCCCTCCAACCCTTCCGGCGCGGTGCTGGGGGAGGAGCTGCTGCGGGATATCGCCAAACTGGCGGTGGAGAAGGATATATACATAATCTGGGACGAGATATACAAGAAGATCAACTACAGTGGACAAAAGCTTCGCTCCCTCCCGGTGATCTATCCGGAGGGGAAGAGCAACGTGCTGGTGTGCGGCGGGTTGTCCAAGGCGTTTTCCATGACCGGGTGGCGTATCGGCTGGACATTGGGCGACGCGCGGGTTATCAACGCCATGAGCATGATCCAGGACCAGTCCACCTCCAACCCCACATCCTTCGCCCAGTATGGCGCGTTGGCCGCCTTGCGCCAGGGGACCGGGCATATCGGCCCGTGGCTGGCCGCCTTCAAGGAACGCAGGGACATTCTGCTGGAAGGGTTCGCCCGGATTGAAGGCGTCTCCTGCGCCCGGCCCGAGGGGGCGTTTTATGTGTTCCCGAACATCTCCTGCTGGTTCGGCAAGCGATGGGAGAAAGGGGTGATCAAGGACAGCCACGACGCGGCGGCGTACCTGCTGGATTACGCCAAAGTGGCGGTGGTGCCGGGGGAGCCGTTCGGCAGCCCGGAAAATATCCGCCTCTCCTATGCTTTAGCCACCGATGATGTGCGCAAGGGGATGGAGAGGATAGCAGAAGCGGCCAGGGCGTTGCGGCCCTGAACGGGGCATGGGCCTCGCCAGGTCCATTGCCTCCGGGGCGCCCTGTCAGGCGATAAAACGCCGAACCCTGGGGATAATCTCCCTCTCTGTCAGCGGTTTTTGCAGAAGGTCGTCCGCCCCCAGGGCGAACATTCTCTCTCGCAACCTGGCCTCGGCGACGGAGGTGATTATGATCACCGGTGTCCGGCAGGTGGCCTGGTGTTCTTTCAATGCGGATAACAGCTCCATCCCGTCCATCAATGGCATCATGTAGTCGGAGAGGACGATATCCGGGTTATGGGTCAGGGCCAGCTGAAGAGCCTGCCGCCCATCCTTCGCTTCGAGCACGTCCGCCCCGATAATATCCATATAAGTGCGCAACAGGAACAGCAGATTGTCGTCATCATCCACCAACAGGGCTTTCGGTCTTCTGTATGGCAAGTTGATGGTCAGCCTGAAATAGCCTTGATCCCGGCTGGCCTCAATAGTCCCATTTTGTCTGGCGACAAGCTCCCTGGATGGGGCCAGGCTTGCCTCCATATCCTCCGTTGACAGGCTTGAGCCCACCGGGAATCGAAGGGAGATTCCAGATTGGCTGGCGGAAGTGAAAAACTCACACTCTCCATCCTCCGGGCAGGCATTGATGGCGATGATGGCCAGATCGGATAATATCTTTTTGGTCTGATCGAGGTCGGCGTGAATTCTCGTTTGGGGGCGAATGATGTTTTTCAAATCGATCCGCTTTCCCATGGCCAGAGGCGCCACTTTCCGGATCACCATATCGGTCAGGACCGCCGAGTCCATGAAAACCGGTCTGGGGATAGTCATGAAATCATCGCCAACGGGTTTTAGGTGGATCTG
>JAOUPQ010000005.1 GCA_029879765.1 Nitrospinota bacterium
GCAGCTTTATATCTTTCTCGTCGAAAATATCTCCCTTGTCCACCCTTGCCTGGATTTCCACAGAGGAAGTGTCTCCGGTCACAAGATATTTCACATCGCGCACGCCACTGCCACAGCCGGTCATGACCCCGACCAGGGAGACCGCAAACGCCACTGCCATCAGGTTTTTCATAGGTTCGGTTGAATGTGTCAGATTCAATTCTGGCACACAATGCAACCCCAGGCAACATCAACAGAAGGCCCGCTATGGCCGGGGGGCGTCGGGATAGCTTCGAAACGCCGCCATGATGGCCTCCCGGATGGTGTCCCTGGTCTGACTGTCCTGGGGCAGGATAGTCTCCCTCCACTGGCCATCCTTGCCTTTGGTGGAGGGAAAGCCCACGAAAACCCCGCCGTTCTTCCCCTCTATGATCCGGAACCCCCTTATGGCCAGCGCCCCGCCGATGGTGATCTGGGCCATGGCCAGGGTCTTGCCCCCCGCCGAATGGGTGTCGAAGGGGTATATCCTCACATCAGTTATTTCCAGCCCGGCCATCGCGATATTCCCTTTTTGATACATGCAACTTGGCACAAAACCCACTCCCGGTCAAGTCTCCCCCGACATGCGCCCCGCGCCGCCATGTTGGGGTATAATCGTCATCTTCAATCAAGTTTACATGGGAATTCGAGATGCTCATCGCGCAAAGTATATTCGGCTTTTTCGCCCTGGCCGCCATCGCCTGGGCCGTCAGCGAAAATCGCGCCGCCGTCAGCGGCAGGCATGCGGCCATAGGGTTCGGCGCCCAGATTATCCTGGCGTTGATCCTGTTCAAGGCCCCCGGCGCCCGGGAGTTGTTTTTGGCGCTGAACAATGTGGCCCTGGCCCTGGAGGCCTCCACCCGCCAGGCCACCTCTTTTGTCTTCGGATATGCAGGCGGCGGCCCGGCCCCTTTTGAAGCCACAGCCCCGCACAACGGATTCATCCTGGCCTTCCAGGCGTTGCCGCTGATACTGGTGGTCAGCGCCCTCTCCGCTCTTCTGTTCCACTGGGGAGTTCTGCCGGTGTTGGTGCGCGGATTCGCCTGGGCGCTGCAAAAGACCATGGGAGTTGGCGGGGCCGCTGGGCTTTCGGCGGCGGCGAATATATTCGTGGGAATGGTGGAGGCGCCGCTTCTGGTGCGCCCATATTTGCAGAAGATGACCCGCAGCGAGCTGTTCCTGGTGATGACCTGCGGCATGGCCACCATAGCGGGGAACATGATGGTGATCTACGCCCAGATCCTGGGCCCGGTGATCCCCTCGGCCCTGGGGCACATCATGGTGGCCTCCATCATCAGCGCCCCCGCCGCCATCACCATAGCGCGAATCATGGTTCCGGAAAAAGGCCAGGCCACCGCAGGAGAAATGGAAACTGGCAAACGCTCCGGCGGGGCCATGGGCGCCATCACGACGGGAACCGCCGACGGATTGACCCTGGTGCTAAATGTCACCGCCATGTTGATCGTGCTGGTGGCGCTGGTGGCGCTGGGCAATGCGTTGCTCTCCTGGATCCCGGACGTGGCCGGGGCGCCCATCACCCTGCAGCGGACCCTGGGGTGGCTGATGGCCCCCCTGGTGTGGCTGATGGGGGTTCCCTGGAGCGAGGCGGTGGAGGCCGGGGGGTTGATGGGGATGAAAACCGTACTCAACGAATTCATCGCATATCTTTCCATGGCCCAGTTGCCGGAAGGAACCTTGAGCGAGCGGACAGAGCTGATCATGACCTACGCCATGTGCGGATTCGCCAACCTGGGCTCGCTGGGGATCATGATCGGGGGAATGGGCGCCATGGCCCCGGAGCGAAAAGAGGAGATCGTCAGCCTCGGATTCCGCACCATAGTCTCCGGCACGTTGGCCACCATGATGACCGGCGCCGTGGCGGGGATATTGGGGTGAAGGCTGCGCCGGACATGCCCTGAGCGTTATCCGTTGGGGGGCTCCCAGCCTCTTATCATCTGTATTTCGTCCGGCACGGCCCACACCGCGGCGCCGCCGTGGTATATTTCATAGGCCGCCTTGGGGATGCGGCTGTGCTGGCCTATAGGCGTTTTGCGATCCAGACCCAGGCTTCTCTTGTACGATATTATCAGCGCCGCCTCGATCTCCTTTCGCAACACCGGCATGTCGGTTTCCAGATCCAGGGGCGGGTCCATATCCTCCAGGGTGGCGAAGGCGAACAGCAGCCTGCCCAGGTATTTCCGGTGCATGGGGCCCCATAGGTCGTCGAAAAAAGTCCTGGAGAGCCGCTGCGGGTCTGGTGTGTAGATCAGTCCGCCCGGGCGCCTTCCGGCAGCGTGGTCATTCAGCGCCTGGATGAACTCTTCCTTCCCCAGCTTCTCCAGCTCTTCCACGTTGAAGGACTCATAGAACCCGGAGAGGATGGCGCTTATGTGGGTTGTCATTCGGGTGAGAAAGGAATTGGTCTCCCCTATATAGTGGACTCCACCCGGCGCGGCGCCGTACACCCACATGTATATCCCGCCGTTATTCGCCAGAAAATCCCGAATGGAATCCAGCTCCGCCCCCCGCAGGGCATGGCGCCAGTTCAGTGTCAGCGATATTCTCTCCACCGCCCCTCACCCTCTCATGGCCTTCTCCAGCGCCTCGGCCAGAGTCATATCCTCGGCGGTGGTGACCTTTATGTTCCAGTATGGCGAATCCACCACCGCAACGTCCATCCCCATCCGCTGGACCAGGCTCGACTCGTCGGTGGCCGTGGCGCTGTCGATCTCCGCCTTCTCCAGGGCCTCGGCCAGGATGGCGTGGCGGAAGCATTGTGGCGTGTGGATATGGACCACGCCATCCCGAGAGATAGACTCAGCCAGTCGGCCATCCCGCTCCTTTTTCAAGGTGTCCCTGGCGCGGCACGCCGCCGTGGCCGCCCCCACTTTCGCCGCCGCCATGGCCACCTGCTCCACCAGCTCCTTCGTGACGAATGGCCGCACACCGTCGTGGACCATCACCAGTTCCGTGGCCGGGTCCAGATGGCCGAAAGCCATGGCCACAGATTCCTGTCGGGTGGCCCCCCCCGCCACAACCTTGCATGGCTTGGGCAACTCCGCCCGATCCACCGCCGCTTGCGCCGGACCCAGCTCCTCTTCCGGCGCCGCCAATATTATCCGCTGGATCAGGGGGGAGGAGGCCAGACGCCGCAAGGTGTGGATGAACATAGGCTCTCCGCCCAGGGCCATGAACTGTTTGCGCACATCCCCCCCCATTCGCAGGCCCGCCCCCGCCGCAGGGACTATCGCTTCCACCGTCATCTCCATCATCTCTTTTTAAAACCGGATTCTTCGCGGTTTGGGTTTGGCCACCGTCTCCGCCGCGGCTTTTATTATCGCATCCAGATCCCAATCCAGAGTTATCCGGGCTGTCTGGCCATCTTTCAATGTGTACAGCATGTGGCCGTTCTCCAGCCCGAATTCGAACAGCTTCTTGGTAACCATCACATCCGCCTCGCAATAGTCGGCCACCTTGTCATAAAGCCCCTCTTTCCACCATGCCAGCGCCTGCAATCCATCGGCGGTCTTCCCCTTCCCCAGGGTGGCCTGGGCCAGATGATCCAGGGAGAGGCGATGGCCCAGCCTCTCCTTCACATCCAGCAGGATATCGAACGATGGGGCCGTGGCGCGCAGGTTTATTTTAGTGTATCCGGCCAGCACGCCATAATCGAACCCGATATGGTTGAACCCCACCACCAGGTCCGCAGCGAGAAGCTTTTCCACCATGGCGTCCGTTTCCTGCTCAAAATACCGGGTGGCCTTTTTTTCCCGGGAGTCGTAAACAACTCCCACGGACATCCCCATCTTGTGGGTGTTGTTCCACCCCCCCACCTCGGCGGCGCTGCGCAGGGTCTCCAGGTCGAAGAAGAGTATCCGTTTCTCTGGGGCGGGGTCGTAGTATTCCGCGTCTTCTTTCTCTTCGGCCAGCGGCGGGCCATCCTGCATGGGGGCTGGGGAATTCGGTTTTGAAATTATCGATGGGGAAGCCGGTTCCGGCTTTCTGTGGCGAATCTCCGTTTCCCCGGGATATGGGGTTTTGGCGCACAGATATTCGAGCAGGGTACGGGCGGCCATTTTGTCCAGCGGCTTGTTGCCAGAGCCGCACTTTGGGGAATGGATGCAGGAGGGGCACCCGGTCTCGCACTCGCACCCGGCGATGAGATCCAGGGCGGCGCCCCACATCTTCTCCACCCTGTCGAATCCCGCCTCGCAAAGCCCCAGCCCGCCGGGGTAGCCATCATAGAAAAAGACGGCGGATTTGCCCAGGCCGGGATAGAGCGGATATGAGATGCCCCCTATGTCGTCCCGGTCGCACAGGGCGAACAGGGGAAACAGCGATATGACCCCATGCTCAAAGGCGTGGATCCCCCCCATATAGCCCAGCTTCGCCTCCTCGATGGCCAGTTTCACCGGGTCTTCGATTTCCACCCAGAAACCCACGGTCTCGAATTCCGTGCGGGGGCACTGCAGGTCATAGACTCCCAGCGCCTCCTGGCCAAAGATGGAGCGTCTTTCGTATCCGGTCACCTGTTCCGTGACTTTCAGCTTCCCCAGACGGATATGGAAGCCGTTCACCTCCCGGCTTTTGATGGTCTCCAGGATTTCGGTCTCTTTTTCCGAGCGGGGACGGGTGTAGTATTTCTCATCCATCGGCCTGGCGTGGGCGGCCCGTTTTTCCATATCCAGGCTGGTGATCAGGTATTGCCTGCCCATATGCAGATACACGGCGCCGGGGTGGCACTCGCCATACACCCGCGAGCCGCTGATGACGCCGATGACCGTCTTCCCACCCTGCAGGAATATGGTGTAGCTATCCCCAACGCTTCGGATGGGGGTGTCCCTGTGGGGATATCGCCGGGGGGAGAGCCACCTGGCGCCATCGGCGGAGCGGACCAGGCGTCTTTCCCGCTCCAGGTCCGCAAAAGCGTCCTCCCGTCCCCCCTCTCCCAGCCACGGGTCGTTCCTGTCCAGCGCAAGCTCCGCCGCCGCGCAGGCGATATGGCTTTTGAGTATCGGCCTGTTCTCCGGATCCACCACCGCCGCCTCGAAGCCCCGGGTGAAAAGCTCCTCCGGACGGCGGACGAAGTACTGGTCCAGCGCATCCGGCTGGGCGATGAGGACGATCATAAACTCCCGGTCCGCCCGGCCCACCCGGCCGGCGCGTTGCCAGGTGTTCACAATGGCGCCGGGATAGCCCACCAGCAGGCACACGTCCAACCCGCCGATATCCACTCCCATCTCCAGCGCCGAGGTGGTGACCACTCCATCGAGCTTGCCGCCGAAAAGATCCTGTTCGATGGATCGCCGCTCTTCCGGCAGGAATCCGGCCCGATAGCAGCTTATCCTGTCCGCCATATCCGGCTCCGCCTGGACGCTCCACGCATAGATCAGCTCCGTTATCTTGCGCGCCTTGGTGAACGCTATGGTCTTGAATCCCTCCCGGACGGCCAGCCGGAAGATGCGGGAGGCGTCGGCGTATGGGCTGGTGTTTGTGTCGTATATCACGAACACGCCGCCAGGCTTGGGCGCGCCGGAGCGGTCCACCAGCTCGAAGGGCGCCCCTGTGAGGGTTTGGGCGAACTGGGCCGGATTGGAAATGGTGGCGGAGCTGGCCAGGAATTGCGGAGTAGAGCCAAGGGACGCGCACACCCGCCGCAGTCTGCGGAAGATCTGGGCCACGTGGGAGCCGAACACGCCGCGATATGTGTGGGCCTCGTCCACCACCACGTATTTGAGGCGGCGCAAAAAGCCTTCCCACTTGCCATGATACGGCAGGATGGAAAGGTGGAGCATGTCCGGATTCGTGAATATGGCTCTGGGTGGGTTCTTGGCGATCTTCCCTCTCTGGTACTGGGGGGTGTCCCCGTCGAATACCTCCACCCGCAGATCCCCCGGCAGCCCATCGCCAAACTCCCGCCATGCCCCCAGCTGGTCCCGCTCCAGCGCCTTGAGGGGGAAGATGAATATAGCGGTGGCCTCAGGGTCGTTCATGAAATCGCTCATCACCGGGGCCATATAGCAGGCGGTCTTGCCGGAGGCGGTGGGGGTGGAGACGATGACGTTTTTCCCCTCCATGGCAAGCTCCATGGCCTTGGCCTGGTGGGAGTATAGCCTCTGGACCCCTTTTTCGCGGAAACGCTCCACCACTGATGGATGGAGGGCGCCAGGGAAATCCGCGTATTCGGCCGGGGCGGGGGGGATGATACGCTCCGCCTTCACATTCTGGCCCAGCCCCTTTTCGGCTTTCAGGTTGGCCAGAAGATCCGATATTCCACCGGGGGGCATGGGCGTTCAGGCCCTGGAGGAGCGGTGGCGCAGGTAGTGGTCGGCCAGGGTGATCAGCGTCATGGCCTCGGCCACCGGCACGGCCCGGGGGAGAACGCAAGGGTCGTGTCTCCCTTCCACCTTCAACGAGGTCTCCTCCATGGATGTGTTGATGGTTTTCTGCTCTTTCAGGATGGAAGGGGTGGGCTTGACCGCAATCCGGGCCACGATGGTGTTGGAGTTGCTTATCCCACCATCAATTCCACCGGAGTTGTTGCTTTGGAAAGTGGGGCGGCCATCGGTGATCCGCATCTGGTCGTTGTTTTGGGAGCCGGAATGGAGGGTGGCGGCGAATCCGGCGCCGATCTCCACTCCCTTGACGGCGTTTATCGACATAAGGGCCTTGGCCAGATCCGCGTCCAGACGGTCATACACCGGCTCTCCCAATCCGGCCGGAACCCCCTCGGCCCGAATCTCGATGATCCCGCCCACGCTGTCCCCATCCTTGCGGGCGGCCATGATCAGCTCCTCCATTCTGGCGGCGGCCTCCGGGTCCGCGCAGCGGACAGGGTTTTTCTCTATCTGGTCCCTTTCGAATACAGTGGCCTGGATATCCTTCACGCTCACCACATGGGCGTATACGTCCACCCCCATGGGCCCCAGCAGGGCCGAGGCCACGGCGCCCGCCGCCACTCGGCAAGCGGTCTCCCTGGCGGAGGATCGGCCTCCACCCCTGTGATCGCGGATCCCGTATTTCATATGATATCCATAGTCGGCGTGGGATGGGCGGAAGAGATCCTTGATGTCGTCATAGTCGCGGGACTTGGCGGCCATATTCTTGATCATGATATGGATGGGGGCGCCGGTGGTGATTCCATCGAAGACTCCGGACATAATGATCGCCATGTCGGACTCCCCCCTTTGGGTGGTGATGGCGCTTTGTCCTGGTCGTCTGCGGTCCAGCTGTGTCTGGATCGCATCCGGCGATATCTTGACACCAGCGGGGCACCCGTCGATCACCACCCCCACGGCGGGGCCGTGGGATTCGCCCCAGGTGGTGACTGTGAACTGTTTTCCGAATGTGTTTCCGGCCATGGGTAATAGACGATCGATGGTTCCGGGCTGGGCCCTGGAACGGTTAAATCAAGCTCTTTTCCTTCAGCGCCTCGATCACCTCATCCACCGTCTGCTCCGGGGATATATAGCTGTTGTCGATGGTGATATTGGCGTATCTTTCGTATATGGGGCGCCGTTTTTCCAGCAGTTGCTCGAAGGAGTCCCTGGGATCGGTGGTGGTGAAAAACGCGGGAATGCCCAGCGCTATTATCCTGTCGAAGAGGACGCCAGACTCCGCCGTGAGGTATACCATGATGGCGTTTTGCGCCTCTATGCCGCGGGAGTCCATGGTCATCAGGGCGCCGCCACCGAAAGAGATCACTTTATCCTCCCCCTCCAGCGCCTTGTTCAGCGCTTCTATCTCCAGGTTCTCGAATACGCCCCTGCCATGGCGGACATAAATCTCTCGGAACCCTAATTTTTCCCCATTCTTTGCCAGATACAACTCTTCAAGGATATCGTCGGTGTCCTGGAACTGGCGCCCCAGCTTTTTGGCCAGCATCTTGCCGACGGTGCTTTTTCCGCACCCCTTGAACCCTATAATGGCGATCTGCCTGTTATCGCCCATTGCAATACCAATTCTCCAGCAAAACGGTTATAGCCTGATAAATTCACCCTGGTAATTGTAGCATTTATAGAATGTAAATTCCCTAATCAACTCCCCCTGGCGCTCTATGCGGATAAAACCGTCCTTCTCCACCCGTTGGAAATGTCGCCCTATTGTGGCGATATCGTCCCTGCCGGTTTCCGTGACATACAGCGCCGGGGCGCCGGGGAGTTTTTCCACCGACCCCAGATATCCGAACCGTCCCTTCCCGTTGGAGATATACGCGGGCCGGTGCCCTTTGGTGTAATAGGTGAGCAGGGTGGATATCTGGTAACGGTTGGCCAGGATGAAGGCGTTGGCTCCCAGTTCGGCAAGCCGCCTGTCCGATTCGGCCGCCAGGGCACGCCAGCCAAATATCCTGCGCGATATCTCATATTTTTTCGGCATGGGGAGGACAGGTTCCACAATCTGCACATGGGCGTATACCAGCAGGGCTGCGGCGAAGAAAAGAGAGAACCTGTAGCCCATGCTGGTCAACCGTCCCAAAAAGGCGCCCCGCTCCGAGTATATGGCGACCATAAACGGGGTGGCGGCGATGATGGTGAAATACATGGGAACCCCCCAGTTCCCCTCCATCCGCGTCCGGGCGCTGTTGAGCAGGAAGAAGCCGAACAGGCTTAGGGATATGACCCCCAGGTACAGATAGTCGTCCCTTCGCTCCCGAAGACCCCGGATGGACACTCCCACCATGGCGGCGATCATGAAGAAGAAGACGAACACACCGGTGATGGCGGCCTGGGAACCCCAGAACTCCCCCATGGTCAACAGAAATCCGGGATTCTCCCCCGCCAGCCCATGGGACAGCTGGAACCGGAACGAGATCCAGTCGCGCTGATAGTTCCACAGTATCACCGGAGAAAAGATGATCATGGAGAGCGCAAAGGCAAGATATGGCTCCTTCCGAAAGAGCCATGCCCTGTTTTCTTCCGATACGATAAGGAATACAAGCAGAGCCGGAGCGAACAGGGCGGCGGTGTATTTGGAAAGGAGGGCCAGCCCGAAAAAGAACCCCAGGGCATACCAGTAATGGGGCTGCTGGGTGTTGACCAATCGGGCGCCGTAATACACTGTCATCGCCCAGAAAGTGAACAGAGGGGAATCAGGGGTCATCACCAAAGATCCGAGGGTGAACATGGGGGTCAGATTCAGGAGAACGACAGCCCAGAAGGCCGGTTTGCCTTCGTTAAAGACTTCCCTGGCGGTGAGATATATGAAATAGGAACTGGCCGCGCCGCAGAGGATGGCGCCGAGCCGGATCATCCTTTCCGATTCCCCCAGAAGGCCAGTGGCGGTGATGATCCACGCCACCATGGGAGGATGGTCGTAGTATGACATGGAAGGGTGCTGGCCCCACAGCCAGTAGTACCCCTCATCCAGGGAAAGCTCGAACCACCCCGCGAATGCTAACCTGAAAAGGGAGACAGCGGCGATGAATAATAGGGTGTGCGCCTTTGTCCGGTCCACTTTTCTACCAGGCGGGCCATATGTAGTAAAAACCGCTGGTCATCCCGGCCCTGGCCAGATGCGTATTCGCCTTTCCGTCCAGCAACCAGTCCGCAAAACCCCGCCTCTCCTCCTCTTCCACCACCTCCGGGTCCGGATTCATTTTGGCCATACGGGCGGCGGCTTCGATAGAGTCTCGCAGGTTCCCCATTTTGTCCACCAGGTTCAGCTCCACCGCTTCCCTGCCGGTGAATATTCGTCCGTCCGCCATGCTTCGCACATGGTCCGGCTCCATTTTTCTCCCCTTGGCCACATCCTCGATGAACTGGTCGAGGATATCGTCGGCCACGCCTTGGAGCAGCTGGCGGTCATCGTCGCTCATGGGGCGGTATGGAGATCCGATATCCTTGAACTTGCCGGTTTTGATCACCATGGGGCTCAAGCCTATCTTGCCGAGGAGTTTTTCTATGTTGGAGAGATTCATGATCACGCCGATGGAGCCTGTGACCGTGCCTGGATTGGCGAATATGACGCTGCACGGGGCCGCCACGTAGTAACCGCCGGAAGCGGCCACGGCGCCCATGCTGGCCACCACAGGCTTCTTCTTCACCGCCCGCTCCACTTCCTCATAGATCTCCTGGGAAGGGGCCACGGCGCCGCCGGGGCTGTTGATCCGCAGCACGATGGCCTTAACGGAGTCATCCTCGACCCATCTTTTCAACTGGCTGTTGATTTCTTCCGAGTCGAGGATGATGTTCTCCACCCGCACCAGGGCCACCTTGTCGCCGGATATGTCGATTCCTTCGCCGGTGGCGAATATGATAAGCCATATTCCCACCAGGAAGAAAACCGCCATGACACCAAAAAAGATAACAATCGACCTGGCCGAATTCCGGCCCTGCCCAGATTGGGTCATAAAAAACTCTCCATTTCGAAAGGACGCCCTGCCGCAGCAGGCCAGAGACGGCCTGGATTACTCGGAGGCGGATTCACCCGATTGACTGGTTTCCTCCGCGCCATAAGCGCTTTCGCTCATATCACCAGACTCATCCGCATCAGCGGAGGCGCCCAGCTCCGACACAACCTGCTCCGGGGACAGCCCCTCTTCAAACGCCTTTATCGACAATCCGATCTTGCGGTTCGCCAGATCGACCTTGATTATCTTCGCCGTCACCACCTGCTCCAGCTCCAGAGCCTTGCGCTGGCTTTCGTCGCCCGCGGAGGAAAACTGGGAGTTATGGATAAGCCCTTCGATCCCGCTCTCGATCTCGGCGAAGGCGCCGAAGTTGGTGATCTTGACTATTTTGCAGCTCACGTCCGCTCCCACCGGATATTTCTCCTCGGCGCTCATCCACGGATCCTTTTCAAGCTGCTTGACACCCAGGGAAAGCCGTTCGTTTTCCTTGTCGATGTTGAGCACCATGCAGCGCACCTTGTCGCGCTTTTTCAAGACTTCCGAGGGATGCTTCACCTTCTGGGTCCAGCTCATGTCGGAAATATGAATCAAGCCGTCCACGCCTTCTTCGAGTTCCACAAAGGCGCCGAATTCGGCCACGTTGCGGATTCTCCCCTCCACGATGGAGTTGACCGCGTATTTCTCCTCGATATTGTCCCAGGGGTTGGGCTGGATCTGTTTCATTCCCAGGGAGATACGCTTTTTCTCCTTGTCAATGGCCAGCACCACCGCTTCCACCGAATCGCCCACGTTGACTATCTTGCCCGGATGCCTCACATGCTTGTTCCATGTCATCTCGGAGATATGCACCAGGCCTTCCACTCCCTGCTCCAGTTCCACAAAAGCGCCGTAGTCGGCGATGGACACCACCTTGCCGGTGATCCTGGCGCCGGCGGCGTATCGCTCCTCCGCATAGCTCCAGGGGTCGGCCGTGGCCTGCTTGTAGCCCAGGGAGACCCGCTCCGATTCCCTGTCGAACTTGAGCACGATCACTTCCACCTGGTCGCCGATGTTGAACATCTCGGAAGGATGGTTCACGCGGCCCCAGGACATGTCGGTGATATGCAGCAACCCGTCGATCCCGCCCAGGTCGATAAATGCGCCATATTCGGTGATGTTCTTCACGATACCGATGACTTTCGCCCCTTCGGTCAGCTGGGCCAGGGTGGTCTCCTTTGTGGCCTTGCGTTTTTCCTCCAGGATCGCCCTGCGGGAAAGGACGATGTTCCCCCGCTTCTTGTTCATCTTTATGATCTTGAAGTTGTGCTTTTCGCCCACCAGCTTGTCCAGGTTCTTTATGGGCCTAAGATCGATCTGGGAACCGGGCAAGAAGGCCTTGAGCCCTATATCCACGGTCAATCCACCCTTGATCTTGGAGACTATGACACCTTCGATGATCTCGTCGTTATCATATTTCTCCGCCATGATCTCCCAGACCCGGATACGGTCCGCCTTCTCCTTGGAAAGCACAACCATCCCCTCGGCGTCCTCGCTCTTCTCCAGCAGAACCTCCACCGGGTCGCCTTCCGCCAGATCCTGGGCCTTGATGCCGAACTCCGACAAAGGAATGATACCTTCGCTCTTAAATCCTATATCCACAATTACCGAGTCGTCAGTCTTCTTCACCACCCGGCCATGAATGATTTCCCCCTGTTTGAAGGAAACAATGCTCTGGTCTATAAGGTCGGCGTATTCATCCACCGAAAAAGCGTCGTCGCTTTCCCCCTGTTCCATATCGAAACTATCTGCGTAGTCCGATTCCTTTACTCTTCTTGTCCCGTCTTTCAATGCAGCTGCCATAGTTTAAAAGTTACCACCAATTCCTGTATTCCACTCACCGGAGACCTTCCGGGCGTTTCAGGACGCTTCGTACTTATCCGAAACGATCAAAACTAACATTCTTTCTAATACTTCGTCAATATCCAATTGTGATGTGTCAATCTCCACCGCCCCCTCCGGCTTCACCAAGGGAGACACCGCCCGCTGGCTGTCTTGCAGGTCTCGGGCTGTAATCCCCTCCAAAACTTCCTTGTGGTCCCGGCTTTCCCCGGCCTGGGCGATCTCCAGCCGACGACGCTCGGCGCGAACATCCGGGCCGGCCACCAGGAAAAACTTGAAACGGGCCTGGGGCAGGACCACGGAGCCTGTGTCGCGCCCCTCCATCACCACCGGCCCCCCTTCCGCCATTTTCCTCTGCAGCCCCACCAGCTCCGATCTAACCTGGGGGTATGCGGATATCTTTGAAACCAGGGCGTTGACATCCGCTTGTCTTATCCTGGCGGATTCGTCCTCTCCATCCACCAGCACCTGGCGGCTATCCTCCCCGGCGAACCGCAGGTGGATCTCCCTGGCCACCCGGGCCACGGCGGTCTCGTCATCAGGATCCACCCCATTGTCTATCACCCTGGCTGTCACCGCCCGGTACATGGCGCCGGTGTCGATCATGACCGCGCCCAGTTTTTTCGCCAACAGCCGGGCCATGGTGCTTTTGCCACTACCGGCGGGGCCGTCGATGGTGACGGCCAGAAGGGAAGGGGGCATATTCCCCCGGGGGTCAGCCGTCATCGCGATCCATCATCTGGCGTTCTTTGCTGATTCTGTCTATGCGGCCTTCTATCTCATCGAAATCGGAGGCCTCGATACTCTGGCGGAATCCCTCCAGGCTCTGTTGATATCGGGTCAGTGAATCGAGCAGCGCGTCTTTGTTCATGGAGAAGATATCACGCCACATCTTGGGGTCACTGGCGGCGATCCGTGTGGTGTCCCGCAGCCCTCCTGCCGCGAATCGTCGCATTTTTCCCTCCGGATCCGCCCAGCAAACCGCTTCCATCAGGGAAAACACCGCCAGGTGGGGCAGGTGGCTTATGATCGACATGGTCGCGTCATGCTCCTCCGGGGCCATGGACACCACCTTCGACCCTGCGGCCTCCCACATGGCCCGCACTTTCCCCAGCGCCTCCTGGTTGGTGCGGGGGGTGGGGGTCAGCACTGTATAGCGCCCATGAAACAGCTCGGCGAAGGCGGCGGTGGCGCCTGTCTTTTCCGTGCCGGCCACCGGATGGCCTCCCACGAAATGGAGCCTGTCCGGAAGTTCGCTGTCCAGCTCATTTACTATGGCGCCCTTCACAGATCCGCCATCGGTGATGACGCATCCATCGGGAAGGAACTTGGCGGCTCTCTGGATCACCCAAGCGATCGATTCCACGGGTGTGGAGACGAAAAACAGGTCCGCACCCCTGGCCGCCTCGGTCAGGTCGAAGGTGATTTCGTCCACGATGGAAAGTTTCAGCGCAGCCTCCAGGTTGGCCCTTCCTCTTCCGGAGCCCACCACCGTCCCAAAAATGCCCGCCTTTTTTCCAGCCAGGGCCAAAGATCCACCTATCAAACCCACTCCGGCTATCGCCACTCTTTTGAAAATCACTTTATCAGACACAAATCCTCTCCTGCTAAACAGCTCACTTTATCACCCACCGCGCCGGACAGGCATGGCGGCGGGGTATGAGCCCAGCGGTTTGATGAAAGACGCGGATGGCTCCATTTTTTTCAGGGCCCACTTCACCGGCGCCGAGTCCAGGCTTCCGGAGAAATCGAGAAAGAAGACATATTCCCATTCCCGCACCGGGCTGGGGCGGCTTTGGATCCCCAGCAGGTTTATCTTTTTTTCCGCAAAGGGGCGCAAGGCGTTGAACAGGGCGCCCGCCTCATGGCGAGTGGAGAAGACTATGGAAGTTTTATCCGCTCCCGGTTTCGGAGAGCCGTTCATGGAAATGGCCAGAAAACGGGTCTGGTTGCCCGCCCGGTCTTCGATATTCCGCTCCAATACGTTAAGGCCATAAATCCTGGCCGCTTCCAGCGCCCCCACGGCTGCCGAGCCCTTTTCCCTGGCGGCTCTGGCGGCGGCGTCGGCGGTGGAGGCGGTCTCCACGATTTTGGCGTCTGGCATGTTCCTGCCCAGCCATCCCCTGCACTGGCCCAGCGGCATGTATTGGGAATAGATAGTCTTCACAGTCTCCCGGCTCTCTTCGCTGGATATCAGGTTCAGATGTATATCGTAATAGTATTCGGCGTGGATTTTCACATCGGATCCGGCCAGAAGATCCATGGTCTGCCCCACTGCGCCTTCTATGCTGTTTTCTATAGGCGCCACCCCCAGGTCCGCCGCGCCACTTTCCACTGCTTTGAACACCCTGTCGATTCCCGGCTCCAGAACGCTTTTGCATGAAGAGCCGAACATCCTGGATACGGCCAGGTGGCTGAACGAGCCGGCAGGCCCCAGGCAGGCCACCTGGAGATCTTTCTCCACGGAGCGGGTGGCGGAAAATATTTCCCTGAAGACGTTCTGGGCCGCCGTGTTGGAAAGTGGCCCGCTGTTGAGGGAGGCCACTTTTTCCAGGATCTGGTTTTCCCTGGCCGGATGAAAGACAGGAGCTCCCGTGGCCGATTTTATATCGGCGATTTTCACTCCCAGGTTCGCCCTTTGATTGAGAATGCGGATCAACTTCTCGTCCAGCTTGTCGATCTTTTCTCTGATTTCCCCGATGCTGTCCTTGACCATTTCGCCTGCGCGCCTATAAAAATTAATTCCCCAAAACCGATCCCATGACATAAAGTGTCAAGAAAAAGATATCATAAACGGAGCCCTCGGCGCCGCAAACAAACACTATGAAACTATGATTCAGCTTCTGACGTATTACGGAGTGGCCAACTGCCTGGTCCTGGCGGTGACCCTGGGCCTGGGATATATAGGGGACACAGCCATGATGGCCCACTTCCTGCTCGGGTTTGTAGGGTCGCTATCGGCGGTTCTCTGGGTGGGGGTGGCGATGTTCTATCTTATCTATTCCGGACAGGCGGTGAAAAAAGCCGGGGAGGCGGGCTTGATGGAGCAGGGGCGTGTGGACTATTGCTACCAGGCCAAGAAACGGCTGTTTCCATGGTTTCTGACATCCATCCTGCTGCTGGTGATGGCCCCCTTTTTTGGCGCCACAGCCCAGGCGCATACCGGGTCGTCGCTGGCTCATCATCTGGTGGCGTGGCTAGCCGCGCTGGTGTTCTGGCTGTCGGTGTATTTGTCCTACAGCAGGCTTGTGGAGCACAGCAAGATGATCGAGGAAATTCTGGGGAAGGTATTGGCCATGCGCCAGGCAAAAGCCGGGAACAAGAGCCAAAATGACTCTGCGCCTCAAGGATAGGGACGACTAGGGAATGCGCTCTAATCGCCCTTGGCCGGATGTCTTTCGGCGCCTTCCACCGGCAGGCGGATAATAAACGCGGTTCCCTCCCCCCTGGAGCTTTGGACGGTTATGGCCCCGCCATGCTGGGAGATTATTTCGTAGCACAGATACAGCCCCAGCCCCGTTCCTTTCCCTATCGGCTTGGTGGTGAAGAAAGGATCGAACACCCTGTTGATTTTATCCTTGGGGATACCTTCGCCGTTGTCATAAAAAGTGAGCACCAGGTTGTCCGGCGTCCTCCCTTCGCTGGTCTCGTCCCCCTCGAAGATGGTGGCGGACACGTCGATCTCCCCGGCTATGAAGTCTTTCCCTTCTTTCCGGTGTCGGAGCACCTTTTCCTCGATGGAGTCGGCCGCGTTAATCAGCAGGTTCACGAACACCTGCTCCAGCTTGGAAAACTGCCCTTTTATCTCCTTGAGGTTGAGGAAGCTTTCCTTGATGGTGATATATTTGCGCATCTTGGAGCGGACCAGGTTCACCGCCTGGGCGATCACCTCGCGAATATCCACGTTCTCATCGATATTTTCATCGCTGGTGTATGCGTAGTGCTTTATCCCGGAAACGATTTTTTCTATCCGCTCCGTCCCCCGCAGAGCCTCCCCTATCATCATGGGGAACTCCTCCAGGATGATTTTGCGGGTCACATCCACATTTTTCCGGTCATCGAGCTTGTCCAGCCGGGGCCGCAACCGCTTGATATACTCGTTCATCAGCTGCAGGTTGGTGCGGATGAAGGTGGTGGGGTTGTTGATCTCGTGGGCGATCCCGGTGCTCAACACCCCCACGGTGGCCATCTTTTCCGAGTTGATAAGTTGTCGGGTGCGGGCTATGAGGCTCTCGGAAAGCGACTTTTTCTCCAACACCCGCTCCACCGCCTTCAGGAACTGATCCTTTTCTATGGGCTTTACAATGAAGTCCCCCGCCCCGGCCCGCAACGCGTCGATGAATATCTCCATGCTGCCAAAGCCTGTGATCACGACGATGTTGACTTCCTTGTCGATAAGGCGGATCTTGGCGATCAGGTCCAGTCCGCTTATCCCCGGCATCATCAGGTCCGTGATAACAAGATCGATCCCCCCCTTGCAGAACCTCTGATATGCGCTTTCGCCATCCATGCAGACGATGGTCTTGTATCCCACGCCTTCCAACAGCTTGACCAGATATCCGGCGACTATTTTGTCGTCATCCACCACCAGAATGGTTCTTGGCCCCGTAGGCTCCAGGAACAGGTTCGGAATTTCTGGTGTATCTTTCAGATCCATAATTTCACGCCTCTTGTATTTGGCATATACTATTTCACTGTCCCATTATTATCCAAGGAAAATGTTTGCCGCATCCTCGGGCCCCCCTATACATCCTTCTCCAGTTCCTCCAGGCTTTCCATCGCCCTTTGTTGTCCCGGATCCATGTCGACGATCAATTGCAGAACGCTTTTTGCCTTTACAGTCATTCCCGCGCTGTAATAAATTGTGGCCACATGGTAAAGAGCGTCGATGTCGTTTGGATTCATTCTGATAATGCGGCGATACAGATAGAAAGCGTCCAGCAGGTTTCCTTTTCTGTCGAATTCTCCAGCCTTGGCCCGCAGCGCATCCAGCTCCATCTCCTGGTCGCTATCCATGCGGGGAGCAGAGGCGGCAGGCTCAGTCGCCTTCTGGGCCAGTTCCTTCATTTCTTCTTCCAGCCTGGCGGCGTATGTCTTAAGCTTATCCGCCTCTCGCGCCTTTTCATCCAGCCTGCGCATCAGCTCCGACACTATCCTAGAGTCCGCGGCGTCTGATGATTTCTCATCCTTTGCAACCTGGCTTACCACCGCCAACAACCCACGTCCTTTATTCTTTTCCATCATCGCCATGTTACAGCACCGAAATGTCGTCCGCCAGTATTTCAAAGTCGTAGGCGGCGTTGGATTTGGGAGCGAATATCTGGATAGGTTTTCCTGCGGCGGCGGCTTCCGGCAGCTTGGCGTCCAGCCGTATCCTGGAGCGCACCAGGCTCTTGCCGTATTTTTCCTCTATCTTTTTTATCAAGGCCCCCTGGCCCCCCATGCGCTTGTCTATCATGTTGGGGATCAATCCCATCAAGCTGGTGGTCGGCCCCAGTTCCCCATTCACCGCCTCCACCACTTCCATCAGCCCCTCCACCGCCGCCATGGACAAATACGATCCATGGATGGGCGCCAGAGCCTCCGGGCAGGCGCAAAGGGCGTTGAGAGTCAACAGGCCGAAATTGGCGGGGCAATCCACGATCACTATGGAATAACCTTCCTCCAGCTTTGCCAGCAGGGCGGAAAGCTTTTTCGCCCGGTCCGGCTCCTCCGCCAGCTCCAGCTCCGCCCCAAACAGCCGCAGGGCGGAGGGGACCAGGTGCAAGTCGCGCGCGGGAGTGGGAACCACCGCCCGGGCCAGGTTCTTCTCCAGGCCCAGGGCCAGCTCATATACAGTCGCTTCCTGGCGCCCGGGTCGCGCTCCCAGGCTCAAGGTGGCGCTGGCCTGTGGATCCAGGTCCACCAGCAGGGTCTTGTTTCCCCGCAACGCCAGGGCGGCGGCCAGGTTCACCGCCACAGTGGTCCGGCCACACCCCCCCTTCAGCCCGGTCACCGCGATTCTTCTGGCCATCCTCTCCTCGGCAGGTTATTTGTGCAGGGCCTGGCCATGGACATCATGGGCCGCCTCCAGCACAGCCTCGGCCAGAGTGGGGTGGGCGAAAAGCGTCTGTCCCAGTTGGGCGGCGGTCATTCCCGCCTTCATCGCCACGGCGGCAATATGGATCATGTCCGTGGAGCGGGGGCCGATCATATGAACTCCCAACACCCGGTCCGTCTGGCCATCGGCGATAATCTTCACAAATCCCGCTATCTCCCCCGTGGCGTGGGCCCGCGCCAGACCCCGGAACATGAAAGAGCCCACTTTTGCCCCCGGTGGCGCCTCCTCCTGGGTCACCCCCACGGCGCCGATCTCCGGTATGGTGAAGATGGCCATGGGGATGGGGCCGAAGTTTTTGTCCGGCGATTTGCCGGCGACCAGATCCGCCACATGCGCCCCCTCGCGGTATGCGGTGTAGGCCAGCAGAAAGCGCCCGGCCACATCCCCCACGGCGAAAATGCTGGGGGCCGACGTTCGATAATCCAGGTCCGTCTCCACACTGCCATTGTCCCGGACCCGCACCCCCGCCGCTTCAAGCCCCAGCTTTTCCGTGGGGAACTTTCGACCCACGGAGAGGAAAACAGCCTCTGCGGCCACCTCCGCGCCGTTTTCCATCACAGCCATGGCGTGGCCGGGGCGCGTTTCGATCCATTTGATTGCGGCGCCGGTGATAACCTCCACCTTCATCTTTTTCAGTTCCCGCTCCATCAGGCGGGCCACCTCCCCATCCATCCTGGGCAATACGGAGGGCATCATCTCCAGCATGGTCACCTGCACCCCCAGCCGGGCGAAGACCCCGGCAAACTCGCACCCCACCACACCCGCGCCCACGATGATCATGGAGGAGGGGAGCTTCTCCAGCTCGAATATGGAATCGGTATCCAGGGCCTGATCTTTGGAGAGGCCAAACAGGGACGCCGGGGCAGTGCCGGTGGCGATGACGGCGTGGGCAAAGGAAATATTCCGCCCATCCACGGCGATCACATCCGGTGAGGTGAAGGCCCCCTCCCCATGGATTATCTCGATCCCTTTTTTCGTCATCATGGTGGAAAGCGCCTTGCGGAACTGGCCCACGATCTTTTTCTGCCGCTCGGCGATTTTGGCGAAGCTGGGGCGAAACTCAAAAGGCTCCTGCGCCACCTGGTTGATATGCGCCGCATGGTCCACGGTTTCGGCGCCGGCGATCCACGCCTTGGTCGGGATGCACCCGCGGTTCAGGCATGCGCCCCCCATTTGGTCCTTCTCCACCACCGCCACCTTCAGGCCATGTCCCGCGCCCCTCAGCGCCGCCGAGTATCCTCCCGGTCCCCCGCCCAGGACCACCAGATCGTAAGATTCCATTCAACCCTCCATCCAGAAAATTAGAAAACCCAAAAAGCATTATAACCGCCCAGGGCGCCGATCGCGTCACTTCACCTTCATCGCCTTGATCGCTTCCTCGTCTATCCGCACGGAAACGCTCTTCGCTCCATGGACCAGAACCTTGCCCGCGGGGGCGCCTTTCGGTTTCTTTATCTGCTTGGCCAGGCACCAGGTCACCTCCCCCTTGCCAGCCTTAGCCGCCTTGGAATATTTGAGCGCGATCATCGCCGCCTCCTGTATCGTCCTGGCGGTGGGCTCCACCCCCTTGGGCATCCGCGCCACCACATGGGAGCCGGGATAGTCGCGCGCGTGCAGCCACAGGTCCCGCCCGTTGGCCACCCGGAATGTGATCTCGTCGTTCTCCTGGTCATTGCGCCCCACCAGGATGGTGTGCCCCTCGCTGCATATAAACCGCCGGGGGCCGGAGTATTGGGCCTGTTCCTTTTCCTTTTTGCCTCCCTTGCCTTTTGGTTGGGCGGTTTTGCCGGATCGGTCCGCGTCCTCCTCTCCCGGCAGGAACGGAGCCAGCTGGGCCATAGTTTCCGCGCCGTTCACCTCCTCCATCTTGCGCAGGATCGGCTCCTCCTTGCTCTTCAGCGTCGCCATCTCCTCCTCGATCCTGGGGGCGCCTTTTTCGAACTTGCGATGCTTTTTGTAATACGCCTCGGCGTTTTTTTCCACGCCTTTGGCCGGGTCCAGGGGGATGGTGATCTTTTCCATCCCCGGCGAGAAAAGGTCGTCCACCTCCACCATGGCCGCCCCTTTGGCGATGGAGTGATAGTTGGCTTTCAGAAGATCGCCGAGCTTTTTGCAATTCTCATAGCCCTGCAGCGTGGCCATCTCCCCCGCCAGTTTTTTCCGCAGCTTCTCCATCTTCTTCAGCTCGCCGCGCAGGGGGGAGAGGATCATCGTCTTTGCATCGCTTAATTTTTCTTCAAAAGCAGGCCCAGCGCTCCTGCGCTCCAGCGCCAGGTTGTATGGATACCGGGCGCCTTGCGCAGGCTGAAGCTTCTCTGGCTCATGGTCCGGCCCCGCGCTATTGCGGGTATCGGGCAATGTGTATGTGGCCCCAGGCTCGTTGCGGCTTTTGCGTGGCAGCGCCTTGGCGCCCACCTTGCCGTCGAAATCGAAAAGATAGATGTTCCCCGCCGTTCCCATGATCTCGATCACCAGGGTGGATTCCCCCCCTGCGCCCCCCAGGGTTATGTGGACCACCCGGTCCTGCCCCATCTGGCGAATCGACAGAACCTTCTTGCGCACGATGGTTTTCTTTAAAGTCCGGGCAAATCCTTCCAGCGGCAATGTCTCTTCCGGCGCTTTTTCCAGCAGATGGATCCTTCCATTGCGCGCGGAGAGGGAGATAAGAAGCCACAACCGCTCATCCCCCTGGCGGACCTCCAGAACCCATTCGAAGACGCCGGTCTGGTGCACCTTTTGGACGAAGGCCCCCTCCAGCGCCCCGGCCGCTTCCTCCAATGCGAGGCTGATTTCCTGCGCGGTCATGCTCATCGTCGGGCAACCTCCACCAGCAGCGACAGATCCACCGCTGGCGCCGAATGGGTGAGCGCCCCCACGGAGATGAAATCGACACCGGTCCGCGCCACCCGCGCCACCCTCTTTATCGTCATGTTGCCGGAAGCCTCCAGCAGCGCCCGGCCTTTGTTCTGGCGGACCGCCTTTTCCATCATGGCCGGAGACATGTTGTCCAGCAGGGCCATATCCGCCCCGGCGGCCAGCGCCTCCTCCAGTTGATCCAGGTTCTCCACTTCTATTTCCACAAACCGCCTGGGCGCCCCCTTCCGGGCCATGGCCACAGCCTTGGCCACCCCTCCCGCCATGGCGATATGGTTCTCCTTTATCAGGACCATGGCGGAAAGATCCCGCCGGTGGTTGGCGCCGCCGCCGCACAGGACAGCGTATTTTTCCAGGTCGCGCAAACCCGGGGTGGTTTTTCGGGTGTCCAGGATCACGGCCCCGGTTCCCCGGACAGCCTCCACAAAGCTTGCGGTGAGGGTGGCCACGGAGCAGGCATGGATAAGGAAGTTGAGCGCCACTCGCTCCGCCGTCAGGACAGCGTTTGCAGGCCCGGTCACCTGGGCCATCACCTCGCCTTTGTTCGCACGGGCGCCGTCGCGGATTTTCAGGCCCACCCGGATGGAGGGGGCCACTTGCGCGAAAACCGCCTTGAAGACATCCATTCCCGCCACTGTCAGCGCCTGCTTGGCCACCAGGTTGGCCCTGGCGGTGGCGTTTTGTGGCACGGTCAGCCGCGTTGTGATATCCCCTTTCGGGGTGTCCTCGGCCAGCGCCCGGCGGATGGAGTCCCGATCCACCGGAGCCCTGGCGGGGATTTTGGCCGGCACGAAAACTCCAGGCGGTCTTTTGTCTTTCATACGATTCCTATGATGTCCTCCATCTTGTGATGTGTTAGATTATATAGATTACGCCCGGCAATATCCCGCCAGGAATCACAGGATATATGAATTGATGAACTCCATGGTTCTTTTATGCGTGCCCCCGCAAGGATATTTTGCGGAGAGGTGGCAGGACAGCTCCATGCCCTCGCTGGGGGTGCTGTATATGGCAGCCTGCCTGAAAAGGGAGGGGATACCTGTGCGCACTCTCCCCGCTTTCGTTCTGAAGCTGAACATCGCAGATATCGTCCGTCAGGTGGAGGAGGAGAGGCCGTCCATATTCGGCGTCACCGTCACCACGGAAAACAGGCTGGAGGCGTTCGATCTGGCCCGGGCGGTGAAGCGGGCCGTCCCCGAAACCCATGTTGTCTTGGGTGGCCCCCACTGCATGGCCACAGGGTTGGACACCCTCACCCACGTCCCGGAGGTGGATGTGGTGGTTTCCGGCGAGGGGGAGGAGACGATAGTGGAGCTTTTTCGCGCCGTGGAGGCAGGTGGCGGCTCCGGGGAGCTGTCCAAAGTGCGGGGGATATGGTATCGGGAAGGGGGGAAGGTGGTTTCCACCGGCCCCAGGGTCAAGATTCCCGACCTGAACACGTTGCCTATGCCCGCCAGGGAACTGGAGGATATGGCGCTGTATAACTTTCATGTGGATGTGCCTGGCAGGGGGAAGCTGCCAGCGGCGAACCTGATGACCAGCCGTGGCTGCCCATTCGATTGCAACTTTTGCGCCACCCCGGTGAACTGGGGGCGCAAGGTGCGGGGGGTGACAGCGGAGAAGGTGCTGGACGAGATAGAGCATGTGATGGACCGGTATGGCGTCCAGGCCATCTGGTTCTATGACGATACGCTCAACTACAACCCGAAGCGGCTGGAAAAGATATGCGACATGATGATCGAGCGGAAGCTTGGTCTGTCGTGGTTCTGCGAGATCCGGGTGGACGCCATCGATCGGCGGCTTTTCGACAAAATGGCCGAGGCGGGGCTGTTCCATGTGGGGTTCGGGGTGGAGTCCGCCAACGAGCGGGTGTGCCGGGAGATCATCCACAAAAAAGCCACATTGACCCAGGCGCTGGATGTGATCGACTGGTGCAACGACACCGGGGTGATCGCCAATCCGTTTTTCATATTCAGCCACCCCACGGAGACCTGGGAAGAGGCGCTGGAGACAATCCGGTTCGCCGAATCGCTGAAGGGGAGGGCGATGTGCTCCATGGCCATATTGCATGTGTACCCTGCCACCGAGCTTTGGGACAGGGCGTTGGGGGAGGGGAAGATCCCCGCCGATTTCACATGGACCGCCAAGGACGATCCGCGGATCATGGAGCTTCCCGAGGCCCAGGGGCGCGTGCCGCTTTATATGGACAAGCTTACATGGTTCCAGCTTTCCACCATCATCTTCCGCTTCTCCCAGAGCGCGCTGAAAGTGAGCCTGTGGAGCAAGGTGAAAAAGGCCGCGGCCAGGATCGACTCTTTCGGCAAATTCGCCCAATACTTTGTCATGGGGCTGGCGCTGGTGAACCTGAAGCTTAAAAAAGCCCTGGGGGGTGGGGCCTGATCAGTGGTGGGCATGGTATGTGGCCGTTATATCGATGTGGCGATAAGGTGTTGTCCGGCTGATTGATCTGGTAAAATATTACGATATGGGCCATGCGGGGTGTGGTGGAAAAGGCCCTCGTCGATTTTGACACTCATGGATATATAATGCGCATGATGTCCATTCTCAGGTTCTGTCTCATCTTTTTTTTCGCGGTGGGGCTTTGTGGCTGCGCCAGAAGCGTCAATGGCGATATCAAGGCGGATACCTTCGCGAAACTCCAGACGTTGCGTGTCGAGCGCAAGGATCTGGTGGAAAACAAGCTTTTGCGTATGAGGGAGAAGGTGCGAGATTCGGTCTCCAACCCGGCGCTGGTTGGAGCTTTTGACAGGTTCCTCTCCATGGTGGGGCAGGGAGGCTCTGTTGGTCGGCTGGATGAACTCGAAGACAAGGAGTTGGACCGGGAGTATCTGGAGCAGTATTACTATTTTTACGATATCCTTTTTATCGACCGGGACGGGCTGGTGTTCTATACCATCCGTCGCGAATCGGATCTGGGAAAGAACCTTTTTCGCAGTGAGTTATCCTCCACATTGCTGGCGCGAAAGCTGAAATCGGAGCCGCAGACCGATTTTGTGGATTACCATTTCTACTCCCCGTCCAAAGAGCCGGCCTCGTTTTTCATCGCTCCAGTACAGCGTTCGGGCAGGCTGGCCGGATGGATGGTGTTTCAGTATTCATCCTCCGCCTTGAAGGAAATCATGGCCCAGGAAACCGGCCTGGGAAAAACCGCGGAGGTGTATCTTGCCAACGCGAACAAAGTGATGCTCACCCAATCGCGCCTGTTGCCGCAAAACACCGTGCTGCATCAAAGGGTGGAGACCCAGGCGGTGGAGATGGCCGGCAAAATAGGCCAGGGCAACGATATCATCCTCGATTACAGGGGGGTGCGGGTTTTCAGCTCCTTCGAGAAGTTCCAGTTCGCCGGGGCGGAATGGATCATCATCGCCGAGGTGGACGAGGAGGAGGTGATCACCCAATGGTTTTCCGACAATCGGGAGTATTTTTACAAGAAGATATTCAAACGGCTGCCCGCCGGGGCGCCCATCGAGCCGAGGCCGGAATTGCTGTATCAGGAGAGCGTGAAGGTGGATATCAATGAGTATGGCGCCGGGCGAGCGGGGGATGTGATCTCCACAGCCGGAGTCACCACCTGCACGGCGGTGGTGGTTTATTATCCGGGCAAATTCGCTTTCATGGGGCACATTTATCCGCTGGACGACGTCTATTTCAATAGCTGGGAAAAGCGTATCCTGGGGGCGTATTACGGGACGTTCGGTGGTGTCCATGGAGACAAGGTGGCGGATCTTATGAGCAAGATGCTCCATGAGATCACCTATTTCAACATATACCCTTCAGAAACAAGAAAGCTGGAAGCGGTGTTGTTGGCCACCCATCTGGAAAGCTTCAAACGGATCACGGACAGGCTGCTGGACTCCGGGCTGCTTCTTTCCCAGATTAGGATAGCAACCATGGCGGACATGAAGTATCTGGATGTGGCTGTGGAAGTGGACAAGTCTTCGGTGGTGGCCCACTGGGTGGGCTCCGGCGGGAAAGCGGGATGGACCAACGCCGCCGCCGCCCCCACCCTGGACAGGCTGGTGAAAGATGTCCTGGGCTATGAGACATAGGATGTAGCCTGATGAACCGGCCTCGTCCGGATTAACTTTCCTCCTCCGGGTTTGGCAGATGGACATAGAACACGGCGCCACTTCCCGGTTGGGACTTGACCCACATCCTTCCACCATGGGCGGCGATAATCTCGTTGATCAGCGAAAGCCCTATGCCCCATCCGGAGCTTCCATCTGCGTTCGCTTCCCGAATGTCGGCGGAGGCGGCGGTCATGATTTTTTTTGTCTGCGCTTCATTCATCCCAACGCCGCTATCCTCCACCGCCAGCGAGGCTCCTTCCTCTTCCGGGCAGTATACCCGCACGCTCCCCCCCGCGTCGGTATATCGGACGGCGTTGGACACCAGATTCTGAATCACATGGGCAAGCAGGGCCTCGTCGGCGAAGACTTCCGTATGTGGGGGGACATCGTTTTGCAGTGTCACCTTTCGTTTCTGGGCCAGGGGGCGCAATGCGTTAAACGCTTTTTCGGCAACGGCGCCAAGCTGTGTCCATTGTCGCTCTTTGAGCATCTCGCCCCCCTGTATCCCCTTAAGCCGCATCAGCAGGCCGATGATCTCGCGCATCCTGTCCACGTTATGGTTAAGGCTGTCCATCATCTCGTTTTTTCGGGCTTCGGTCAGATCGTCCCCGAAGTTTTTCATGATGTCCACCACCGCCTTAATGCTCGACAGAGGGTCCCTCAGGTCGTGAGAAACCAGGGAGACAAGCTTGTCCTTAAGCTGTGTCGCCGCCACCGCCTCGATTCTGAAGTCCTCCAGTTCGTAGGCCAGGGCGAATTCCTTTCTGGTGTGCCTGTCGCTGAAGTATGAAATCACCAGGCTCAGCGACGCCGCAGAGATCATCAGGAATATCTTCTCCGCAGACTCCGCCATCCCCGCCCCCAGCACGATCAAAAGGTACACCACAAGCTGCGCCACCAGGAACAGAGTGGCGCCCAGGGCGAAATGGAAAAGCAGACGACACAAGGGAACGCAAAAAACCACCAGCATCATTCCGGTGTAATACATCACTTCAGGGGATTGGGGCGACATATAGTCGATGGCCAATACGCTGGCTCCGGCGGCCAAAACCAGAGTGGACAAAAGCGCCTGGGCCAAAAAGCCGCGAAATTTTTCCTGATATGAAAAACCCAATATTCCGATGGCCATGGGGATTATCAGGGCGAACCTGATGAAAAACGCCACCATGGCGTGCTCGGACACCTTTTGCAGATCCACCAGGAAAAACAGCGCATAGATCACCACCCCCACCAAAAGGCCGACCCGGACCGCCCGCTTGGTCTTCTCTGCATAATGGAGCTGAAATTCCTCCTCAATGGCAGGATCGTTGAATTCTAGCCGGAACAGCCCTTTTTCCATACGGATCTGTTCTGATCGGGGTGTTTTTCCAAACATCAATATCCTTCACGCCGCGCTATCCACCGCAGGCGTATACTGAATTTAAAGATTTTCTTTTTCGCTTTGGAAGCAAAAAAGGCCCGGAGAAAATCTCTCCGGGCCCAGTATCACATAATCTTTTGGAAAATGCGCGTCATACGATGAGAATGGGCGCGATAACCAGCGAGATGATGGACATCAGCTTGATCAGGATGTTCATGGCCGGTCCGGAAGTATCCTTGAAAGGATCTCCCACAGTGTCGCCGATGACCGCCGCACGATGAGCGTCCGATCCCTTGCCGCCATGATTGCCCGACTCGATGTACTTCTTGGCGTTATCCCAGGCGCCGCCGCTGTTGGCCATGAACAGCGCCAGGGTCACACCCGTCACCAGGGCGCCGGCCAGCATTCCGCCCAGACCTGCCGGGCCCAGCAGCAGGCCCACTATAACCGGGGCCAGGACTGCGGTAACCCCTGGCAGCATCATCTCGAACAGGGCAGCTTTAGTGGCGATATCCACACAGGTGGCCGGGTCCGGCTTGCCGGTCCCTTCCATCAGGCCCGGGATATCCCGGAACTGGCGGCGGATCTCCTCCACCATCTTCATGGCGGCCTTTCCCACGCTTTTCATGGTCATGGATGCGATAATGAATGTTATGCCACCGCCCAGGAACAGGCCGATGACCACTCTTGCGTCCACCAGGTTGATAGTGTCAAGATGCACCGCCTGGGTGTAGGCGGAGAATAGCGCCAGCGCCGTCAGGGCCGCCGAGCCGATGGCGAAACCTTTGCCGATGGCGGCGGTGGTGTTCCCCAGGGCGTCCAGGCTGTCGGTGATCTTTCTGGTCTCCGGTCCCAATCCGGACATCTCGGAGATTCCTCCGGCGTTGTCTGCGATAGGCCCATAGGCGTCCACGCTCATGGTGATTCCCACAGTGCCCAACATCCCCACGGCGGCCAGACCCACGCCATACAGTCCCGCCCAGCTGTTGGCCAGGAAGGTCGCTATGGCGATAACCACCACCGGAGCCGCCACAGACTCCATGGCCAGAGCCACGCCTGTGATGATCAGTGTCGCCGCGCCGGTGGATGTGGAGGCGGCCAGGTTCTTCACCGGGCCGAACATTCCCGTGTAGTATTCAGTGAGCATGCCGATCATGACTCCAGCCAGACAGCCAGCCACCAGGGCGCCCCAAATTCCCCATTGCACGTCATTGGGCATGAGAGCAAGGACAACGGGCATGGCAAGCAGCAGCATTAGGGCAGCGGCCACCAGGGCGGTGTATCGCAGCACGGCGGCGGGATCCACACCCTTCATCATGCGCATGGAGGCGATGCCAAAGCCAGAGGCCAGAAGTCCGATCATGGCGATCACCAACGGCAGGATCATGTAGCGGGTGGGCTCCAGCATGGTGGCGCCTATGGTCATGGTGGCCACCATCGAGCCTACGTATGACTCGAATATATCCGCGCCCAGTCCGGCGGTGTCCCCCACGCAGTCGCCCACGTTGTCGGCGATAACGCCTGGGTTGCGCGGGTCATCCTCGGGGATTCCGGCTTCCACTTTGCCCACCAGGTCCGAGCCCACATCGGCGCTTTTTGTATATATGCCGCCGCCCACGCGGGCGAACAGCGCGATGGTGGAAGCGCCCATGGCGAACCCGGCAAGGTATTGGATGTTGGCCGCTTCCGAAAAGGCCACGTACATAATATAGAAGAAACTAAGGCCGATAAGCCCCAGGCTGGCCACGGAAAGACCCATGATCGAGCCTCCCTCAAAGGCGACCTGCAGCGCGGCGTCCTGCCCTTTTTGGTTGGCGGCGGCGGATGTGCGCACGTTGGCCATGGTGGCGCCTTTCATCCCGATGAATCCGGCGGCCATGGAGCATGCCGCGCCCACCACGAAGGCTATGGCTGTTTGCCAATGGATAAACACCGCCAGCAGGATGAATACGAAAACAATAAAACCGGCGAGGATGGAGTATTCCCTGCGCAGGAAAGTCATTGCCCCTGTGTGGATCAGCTCGGCGATTTCCTTCATCTTGTCGTTGCCGGGATCCTGTTTTTGGACCTCATGGTAAAGCCAGTAGACCCCGCCCAGGCCCACAGCGCCGACCACAATCGCTAAAAAAACCAGAACTGTCATAATTCCCCCTTTATGTTTCGGGTATCAGTTAAAATTCGACGCGTTTTTGGCTTCCTAGGCCTTGAATAAAAACCTGCTTTCCAAAAGGTCGAAGGCCGATTCCAGGCCATCCAGGAATCCATCTTCCTCTTCAGTTGAAAACGCGCTTAATACATAATCGCTGGCGGCCATTCCTTCCGGTGGTCGCCCAACTCCAAGCCTTATCCGGTGGAAATCGGCCCCGCCGATACTTTCCATTATTGATCGCAGTCCGTTATGCCCGCCATGGCCTCCGCCAATTTTATACCGGGCCTCCCCGAACTTTATATCAATATCGTCATGCAGAACCAAAAGGTCCGATGGCTCCAGGCCCAGGTCATCCATCGCCTGGCGAACCGGGCCGCCGGACAGGTTCATAAAAGAACCTGGCTTTAGAAAGGATGTGTCCACCCCGCTGGGCGACGCTTGAAGGAACCAGGATCCGTATTGTTTCCCCATCTTGCGTTGTCCGAACCGGGACAGATAAACATCCACTGCCATGAATCCGGCATTGTGCCTTGTGAAGGCGTATCTGGCGCCAGGATTGCCCAGCCCGACCACAAGCTTCACTTTTTCGCCGGATTATTTTCCAAACCGATTATTTCTTTTTAGCGTCCTTTGCCGGGGCGGCATTGGCCGCTGCCCCTTCTTCGCCTTGTCCAGCCGCCCCAGCTTTCTTGTCCTGCTTCGGCATGGCCACGGAGATAACCGGAGTTTCCGGGTCGGTCAGGACTGTCACCGCCTCGGAGCGCACCACATCCTTGGCTTTCCAGGTTTCTCCCACGTCCATTCCCCTGATGTCCACTTCCAGCCGGAGGGGGATATCCTTGGGCAGGCACTCGATGAGAAGTTTCTTCCGGTGCTCGCGCAGCTCTCCACCTTTTTCCTTCACGCCCACGGGCACGCCGTTAAACTCCAGCTCCATCTCCAGCCTCATCGGCTTGCTCTCGTCGATCTCCAAAAGATCGATATGCAAAAGGGTGTCGAGGGTGGGATGCACATCCAGGCTTTTGATCATCACAGCCCGCTCTTTTTTGTCCCCCTCGATCCGCGAATGGATGATCCTGTGGGAGCCGCCCCGGGTCTCCAGCAGTTTCAAGACCTCTTTTACATCGAGGCTGACGGGCACGTTCTCTCCATGGCCATAGATCATTCCGGGCAGTTTGCCTTCCCGGCGAAGCCTGCGCGATGGGCCTTTGCGCCCCACCTCTCTTAGTGTTCCACCCAAGTTTACTGCTTCACTCATTTATCTGTATCCTTTTTTGGTTAGGTTTTTTTTTGGCGCCAGTTCGGCCTGGCGCGGTGTTTTAATATTCGAACAAGGAGCTGACCGAAGTCTCCGCATGGATTCTCATAATCGCCTCCCCCAAAAGCTTGGCCACCGAAAGGCGGGTAATCTTGGAATAATCTCCGTTTTCCTCCGCATGGAAAATGGAGTTGCTGGTTATGATCTCCCGCAGGGGAGAGCTGCTGATCCTGTCCATGGCCGGGCCGGAGAGCACCGCATGGGTGCAACATGCGGAAACGGATCTGGCGCCCGCGTTCATCAGGGCCTTGACGGCTTCCGTCAAGGTCCCCGCCGTGTCCACCATGTCGTCCACTATCAGCACATCGCGGTCCATGACTTCGCCAATGATATGCATCACATTGGCCACGTTTTTATCGGAACGGCGTTTGTCTATTATACCAAGCCCGGCGCCGATGACCTTGGCGAAACTGCGCGCCCGTTCCACGCCGCCGGCGTCGGGGCTGAAAATCACCAGATCTTTATAATCGCCATTTTTCAGGTGATCTATGAATATGGGGGCGGCGTACAGGTGGTCCACCGGCAGATCGAAAAAACCTTGAATCTGGCCCGCGTGCAGGTCCATGGTCAACACCCGGTCCGCGCCGGAGGCGGTGATGAGGTCCGCCACCAGCTTGGCGGTGATGGGGGTGCGCGACTGCACTTTTCTGTCCTGTCGGGCATATCCGAAATAAGGGATCACCGCGGTGATTCTTTTGGCCGAGGCGCGTTTGATGGCGTCGATCATGATGAGCAGTTCCATCAGGTTGTCGTTGACGCTGGTGGAAGTGGACTGGATCACGAACACGTCTGAGCCTCGCACGTTCTGCTGGATCTGCACAAAGATCTCCCCATCAGAGAAGTTTGAAACTTCCCTGGAGCTCAAAGGCACAGAGATCGATCGTGAAATCTCATCAGCCAGGGGCAGATTGCTCCTTCCGCTGATAAGCACCAGCCTTTCGTTGTCCAATACGCTCATGGCTCTCCCATCATATGCTTGTGTAAGGTGTGGCCACCCTGGCTGGGGCGGGAGGATTCGAACCTCCGAATGCGGGCTCCAAAGGCCCGTGTCTTACCGCTTGACGACGCCCCACTTACAAAACGAAGTATTTTATCCTTACATCAGCCCAAAATCCATAACATTTTGTTCTTTTCCGCAGAACATGCCCCAAACCGCGGGGATTAAATCGGGTGAAATAATGGATTCCCAATGAATTCAATAGGAATACGTTAAATAGGCGGGTTTTTTAAATTGATATTTCTTTGACATTATCTCTGACGTTAGATAGAATCCATCCTATGTGAATATTAGAAGAGGGGGTCTCTCTTCTAGGCAGAAAAGGTGGGAGTTTCCAGGCGCTGCGGTGGCGTGGTGTTTTGGGCTTTTACAAAACAACAATATTATTTCAAGGGGATTTCTAAATGAGCAACGTACAAAAGATGCTGGATATTCGTGCGCAAATGAAAGAACTGTCCGGCCAGATGAACGACGCGGAAGCCAACGAATATATGGACGCCGTTTCCGGATTCAATCCTCGCATGTTCAAGATCATCAACACCGTCAGCCCGGACGCGGGCGTTTGCTTCGGCAACTATTACTCCACTGTGTTTTCTGATGGCGCGTTGAGCCAGAAGATCAAAGAACTCATGTTCATGTCCGGCGGCGTGGGCACCATGTCCTCCAAATGTATCGTCCATGTCATCCCCGCTTGCGAGAACGGCGCCTCCATTGGTGAGATTTTCGAGGCGGCTACCGTGGGCGTTATCCTGGGCGGTTTCTCCCCCAGGGGCGCGGGCATCCCTTACGCTTTCGACTATGCCCTCAAATGCATCGAAGGCGCCACCGCCTATCATAACGAGCTGAAAGCCTCCGGCAACAAAGCCAAGGCCAAGGCCGCTGGTTTCGAGGCGATGGCTGTCCGCCCCGCCAATATCGATGGTGGTATCGACAGGTAATCCCTCCCGCAAGGGTTTGCGATCACGCCGGGCCCGCCAACACGGGCCCGGCTTTTTTTTCTTGCCTGCCCTCGGGGCCATTTTGCATTGCGTCCCGGGCGCATATCCCCTGGATTACGCCAGCCCTGCGGTCTGGTGTTGGCTCCGGCCAGGCGGCAAACCTGTATTCAACAAATATAAAGGATGGCGACAGTGAATGATTCGGCAAAAGTGGCGATAGTGACAGGAGCTTCCAGTGGAATGGGAATGGAGACTGCCCGCCGGTTCTCCAGGGAAGGATACCGGCTGGCCCTTGGCGCGAGAACCGTGGAAAAGATGGAGAAGCTGGCCCAGTCCCTGGATAATCCGGACCGGGTGTATACGGCAGCCCTGGACCTGACCTCGCCTTCTTCCATAGAGAGTTTCGCCAAATCCACCCAGGAGCGCTTCGGCAAGGTGGATCTGTTGGTCAACTGCGCTGGGGTGGCCCTAGGCAGGGAGCCGGCGGACCAGGGAAACCTGGAGGAATGGCGGACCATGGTGGAGACCGATTACTATGGCCCCATGGCGCTGGTCCGGGCCGTTTTGCCGGGGATGAGGGCGCAAGGTGGCGGCCATATAATCAATATCGGCGCCCTGGCGGCGCTCTTTCCCCATCCCGGTTCGGCGGCCTACGCTTCCGCCAAGGAGGGGATGAGGATGTTTTTGAAATGTCTTCGGGAGGATACCCTGGGCAGCGGAATCAGGATCACCAACATAGACCCGGGAATCACCGACACTGATTTTGCCCTGACCAGGTTCCGGGGAAACAGCGAGGCTGTGGGCAAGCTCCTGGAAGGTTTCACCCCTTTGACCGCCGGGGATATGGCGGACTGTATATGGTTCGCCGCTTCCGCTCCGGCTCATGTGAATATTGACCAGATGACCGTCACGCCCACGGATCAGGCAAGCCCCACCCGACTGCACAAAAGATAATGAGCTCTGAGGCGCCCGAGGAAAAGGGGCGACAAAGCTCCTCCAGAATATTGCTGCTGCTGCTGGGCGCCGCAGTGGTGGTGGGGGCGGTCATGTTTTGGCTGGGGATGAAAGCGCTGGATATGTCCGGGGTGGCCATGGAGCATAACAAGCTTCTGAAACAAAAGACCCAGGCGTGCTCCGACCGAGGCCGATTGGATGAATGCGCGAAAGTGAT
>JAOUPQ010000313.1 GCA_029879765.1 Nitrospinota bacterium
CCATAAACCGGCGCCAACCCGAACCTCCGCTCCATGCTACCCCAGGAGGTTTTCGCCTCGGCAAGATACTCTTCCGTTTCTTTATCCCAGGCGCCCACATCGATCCCAGGCAAAAGCCCGGCCATCCCCAAAAAAAGCGCTCCCAGCGCCTTCGGTCTTTGTTGGCGATCCAGCTCCTCGATCGCCTGGCGCAAAAAGCCCAAGGGGAGAGCCTGGGCCAGCTTGCGGAACATGGGGCGAAACGTCGAGTATCCCAGCGCTTCCATAAGCCCCAGGTACAGCGCCTCCTCGCCGGAATGGGCCAGAATATCCCGCTCCAGTTTTTCCGACTTGAGGATCAGCCGTCCTTCCCCCGCCGCATCGAGAATATCGGCGGTTCTTTGGGGACCTATCTTCTCGAAAAATCGGGCGCAACCTCCCGCCTCCAGCCGGTCCGGCGCCTGGGCGGGATTGCAGTCCTCGGTCAGCCGCAGAGTTTCTTTCCAGGCGGGGTAGGCCACATTAAGCTCCAGCTCCATCGGGCTGCCGCCAGAAGTGGTCAGCCTGGCGCTGGATTGCACATCGCAATACATCACCACATGCAGGCGCACCGAATCGTAAACCGGATCGGTGTGATGTTTGTGCCGCGTCCAGTCGCTGGATCGCACATGGATTTCCACATCACCTTTTTCCGCAGGTCCGCTGTCGACCTGGAAGACCGAATCCACGAAATCAGGCCCGCTCCCTCCCCGCATCCATCCGGGGGAGAGAATGCGGATCAGCCTTCCCTGGACATCACGCAATGGGTGCGGCGCCCAGGGCTGCTTCATCCAAAGCAGGACTACGGCGTTTTCCTTGATTCGTTTTGGAGTGGCCGGGGAAGGGGGCAAAAGAGATTCCCCCACGGCCAGGGGCGCGTCTTTGGTAAGCTCCAGATATCGGCGGGAGAACACTTCCTCCGTGGCTCCAGGGGCCACGGAAAGGGGGGTGGATTGAACTATCCCATCACTTGAGTCGCACACTGAGAGTCAGCCCAGAATGGCTCACCACCACCACCTGCGCTCCCTTGGTGATTTTCTCCCCTTCGGTCCTGGCGTCCCAGATCTCGCCGAACAGCGAGATCTGGCCGGAGGATTCCGGGCTGATATCGCCCAGCGCGACTCCCTCGCTCCCCACAAGCTCCTCCTGGGCAGTCTGGGACACATGCCCGCTCATTTTGACCATGCTCCGGGCGATGAAGAGGGAGAATCCTCCCATAACCAAAGCCAGCGGCGCCGCCACCGAAAGGCTGATCCTCATATACTCGCTTTCAGTGTCCACCAGCATCATGGCGCCCACGATAAGGGCCACAATTCCCCCAATGGTGAGAGCGCCGAAGCTGGGCACGAACAGCTCCGCGAAAAAGAAGACGAACGCCAGGATGATCAGGAAGACACCGGCGAAGTTGATGGGGAGAAGCTGCATGGAGTATAGCCCCAGCACCAGGCATATGGCCCCCACCACCCCGGGCAGCACCACACCGGGGCTGTATAGCTCGATCATCAGCCCCGCCATTCCCAGCATCATCAATATGGCCGCCACGCCAGGGTGCACCAGCACGTTGAATATGCGCTGTCGCAGGTTCATCTCCATCCGCTCCAGCGCCGCTTCTTTCAGCTCCAGGACCTTCTCTCCAGAAATGGTCTTGACCTTCCACCCCTCCAGCTTGTTGAGAAGATCGGTCAGGTCCCTGGCGGTCAGGTCGATAATGTTCTGTTCCAGCGCCTCTTTTTCCGTGATGTTGGTGGCCTTGGTGACAAACTTCTCCGCCACATCGGCGTTGCGCCCATGGGCCTCGGCCAGGCTGCGGATATAGGCGGAGGCGTCGTTGGTGACCTTCTTTTTCATGGTGCGGTCCATCTCCCCGTTCATCGACACAGGAGAGGCCGAGCCAATGTTGGAGCCGGGCGTCATGGCGGCCACATGGGAGGCGATGGTGATGAAAGCCCCGGCGGAAGCGGCCCGGGACCCACTGGGGGAAACGAACACCGCCACAGGAGTGGAGGAAGCCTGGATCCCTTTTATGATCTCCTTCATGGAGTCCATCAGTCCTCCGGGGGTGTCCATTTCTATCACAAGAAGCTGGGCCGCGGGGGCCTCGTTGGCCTTTTCGATAGCTTCCAGTATAAACTCCGTGGTGATGGGGTGGATCGGGTCGTTGATGGAGATAACAAGCACCCTGGACCCGGCGCCAGCCAGGCCGCCGCCCGCCGCCAGCAGCGCCGCCCCCGCAATAATCAGCAATAATCGATTTATAAGCTTTCTGGTTTTCATAAGGAATATTTTACATCATTTAATCAACCGGCGCCTCGGTTTGCATGTATTTTCCATGAACCGGAGAACTCCGCCGTCCGGCTGTCCTGGCAAGGCCAAATTCCATCGGCCAGCGCAAGGCTAAACTAGCTGAAAAAGTATATTATTCTAATCTCCAACAGTTTCTGCTACGATTTCCCCAGGCTCTCCCGACCAAACCCATGACCGGGGTCTTTGGTGGTGAAAAGGGCGATTACAAGGGGGACAATGGGTGTTGATTTAATATGGCCGGTGCTGGCGATATTCGCCTTTGGCGTGGCGGGTTATGGTTTGGCCAACGGGGTTTTGCCAGACAAAAGCAGATGGATCTACAGGTCGGAATCGCCTGGTAGCTTTTGGGTGTGCATGGCCGCATGGGTAGTCCTGGCGACATACTGTTTGTATAGATTCTACAAATTGATGTAGATTCTTTCTTAAATTATTAGAGCTGGTTTGGTGGCCAGATTGTACCTGTATCTTTTCTTCAGGAGACAAACCGGCGCATATAGGGGATGCCTTCTGCGCTGAATTTTATGCCACGCAAAATCTTGCCTTCCCGATATGTATTGAGACATCACCTCCCCTTCAATATAATAGACCCTCCCGGAGCCTTGCATGCCCCGGCCCTCATATAAAGGAGACTTTTGGAAAATGAAGATATTCATCGACTCGGCCGATATTAAAGAGATTCGCGAAGCCAATTCCCTGGGCGTGGTGGATGGTGTCACCACCAATCCATCCCTGGTGGCCAAGACCGGC
>JAOUPQ010000314.1 GCA_029879765.1 Nitrospinota bacterium
AGGCTTCTTGTCGCCACTGGCCAATAAAACAGCCCAGGTTGGTGGTAATATAAACCATGGACGCTCTGCTAAACGAATACGTCACCTATCTGGTGGTGGATCGCAACCGCTCCCCCGCCACCGTGGAGGCGTACCTGCGCGATCTGCGCCATTTTATGACGACCACAGGTTGCGCCGACCCCCAATGCCTCTCCGCCATCACTCCCATGCGGATCATGGAATATGTCAACGCCCTCAAGTCGGGGGGGATGGCGGCTTCCTCGGCGGCGCGGCGGCTGGCCTCCATCAAGGGGTTATACAAGTTTCTGGTGGCCGAGGATCTGGTCCAATCCAATCCCGCCGAGACCGTGCGTGCGCCCAAGCTTTGGCGCAAGCTGCCGGGGAGCCTGGCGCCGGAAGATGTGGACCGGCTGCTGGCCGGCCCGGACCTGGCCCGGCCCGAGGGATTGCGCGACGCCGCCATGCTGGAGACGCTATACGCCACTGGCCTCCGGGTGTCGGAACTGGTGGGGCTGACTTTGTCCAGCATCAACCTGGAGGCGGGCTATCTGTCCACCACCGGAAAGGGAGCGAAAACGCGGCTTGTCCCCTTTGGCGAGGAGGCCAGGCTGCGGATAGAGGAGTATAAGGCCATCGCCCGGCCGAGGCTTCTTTCCGGTCGCTCCAGCGAGTTTCTTTTCATTACAAGGCTTGGCGGCCCCATGACCCGGCAGGGCTTCTGGAAGATAGTTAAAAAGACCGCCATGAAAGCGGGCATATGGAAACCGATAAGCCCCCACAGCCTGCGCCACTCCTTCGCCACCCACCTTCTGGAGCGGGGGGCGGACCTGCGCAGCCTGCAGAGCATGCTGGGCCATAGCGACATAAGCACCACCCAGATATACACCCATGTGACGGAGAGCAGGCTGGCCAGGATATTCAGCCAGATCCACCCCAGAGGAAGGTAACTGGCGCAACTTTTTTTTCTTCGCCCCGGGATTGGTGCTAGACTTATTTAATGAAACAGGAAACAGTATCGAACTCCGTCACATTGCCAGGAATCTTCCGCGAGGCTTTGATAAAAGACGTGGAGACCATGCAAAAGCTGATCCAGGTGCATGCGGACAAGGATCTGATGCTAAAGCGCCATGCCAACGAGCTTTATGAGACCGTCCGGGAGTACAACGTGTATGAAGAGGATGGGAGGATCGTAGGCCTCTGCGGCCTGAAGGTTATATGGAAGGATCTGGCGGAGGTCCGCTCCCTGGCGGTGGATGAGAAGCATTTCGGCCGGGATATCGGCCAGACCCTGGTGCGCATGGCGCTGGACGAGGCGCGGCGCCTGGGAATCGCCAGGGTGTTCACCCTCACATACGTTCCCCGATTTTTCGAGAAACTCGGTTTCCGGGTAGTGGACAAAAGCACGCTGCCCCACAAAGTGTGGGGGGATTGTGTGCGCTGCCACAAATTCCCCGATTGCGACGAAACCGGGATGATTCTGGATCTGGCGCAGGCATAACGCCTTGTCCTTTCCGGCTTTCCCCCAAGGAGTACTATAATGAGCAAACCCCAGGAAATAGTGACTATTCACGGCCTGGCCGCCGGCGGCGCCGGAGTGGGCCGCATGGAGGACGGGATGGTGGCTTTCGTGGAGGGGGTATACCCCGGAGACACCGCCCTGGTGCGGATAGACAAGGCGAAAAAACGCCACGCCCTGGCCACCGTGGTGAAGCTGGAGACCCCATCCCCCATGCGCAGGCGCCCGGAGTGCCTCCATGCCAGTGATTGTGGAGGATGCCCCTGGATGGGGCTGAAATATGACGCCCAGCTGGAGTGGAAAAAGAATATCGTCAGCCAGGCGCTGGCCAGGATCGGAAAAGTGGAATCCTCCGCCAGGGCTGTGGTTCCTTCGCCCAAAACCATAGGGTATCGAGGCCGTATCCGGCTGAAGGGGGTATGCTCCTCCAAAGGCTTTTCCTTCGCGTTCCGCAGGAGAAGCTCCAACAGCCTCGCTTCGGTGAAAAGCTGTTCGGTGGCCCACCCGTTGATAAACCAGGTGATGGAAGGGCTGGTGGAGTTTCTTTCATCCCGCCTCACCCTGGCGGCCCAGGTGGGGGAGGCTGTCTTGGAAACCGATGGCCAAAGATGCCGCCTGATCATCCATCCTGTTGGGGGGATAAACAAGAACTCCGTGGAGGGGATGGTGGGCGCCGTGGAGCGGCTGGATGCGGCGATAGTCATCCAGGGCGACCAGGTGGGGGCCCAGTGTGGCGATCCATGGCTTCGCGTGGAAGAGGAAAACCAGCCGGGCATGTGGCTGGCCCCGGGCGCTTTCTCCCAGGCCAACCTGTCGCTCAACCCCGCGCTGGTGGAGGCGGTGGTCCGGCTCTCCGGCCTGGCGGAAGGGGATAGCGGGCTGGACCTGTATTGCGGCGCTGGCAACTATTCCATAGCCCTGGCCTCGGCCGGGGTGGCCATGACCGGGGTGGACCGCTCCTGGGCGGCGGTGGATTCGGCGGAGAGGTCCCGCCAGGCCAACGAGCTGATCAAGGCGCATTTTACCCGGGAGGATTGTCTGGAATCCGCGTCGGCTTTGGCTGAATCCAAAATCCAGTTCGACTCGGTGATCGTGAACCCCCCCCGGGGCGGGGCGGGCGAGGTTTTCAAGAAGGCGATGGAGCTGGCGCGCCGAAGGGTGGTGTATGTGGCGTGCGATCCTGCCACCCTGTCCCGGGACGCGGCCTTGGCGCTGGAGGCTGGCTTTGTCATGGGCCAGGCGGAAGTGTATGACATGTTCCCCCACACCCCGCATATGGAGACGGTGGCGGCCTTCGAACGGAGGAGCTGACCTGGCGCAGGATCCGGAGGCCGCTCCGCCTGCCAGGGTGGATAGACGCATATTTTTTCTTCACTTTTTTCGCGAAATAAGATTTAATATAAGCCATTGAGCAAGTCAACGCCCAGGCTTTGAGAGCCGGGCGGGGATGTGGACAAGAGGATGCGGGAAGCCTGATAGTCTGGATGGACGTTCAGAATTACCCTTGAATTTTGCCCAATTGGTTGGGAACACTTCACCGGAA
>JAOUPQ010000315.1 GCA_029879765.1 Nitrospinota bacterium
TCCCATTCACCGCCCCGGCCTGGACCCAGGCGGTGATTGCTGGCGCCCCCGCGCCCACAATGCCAGAAGCATAACTACTCTATGTCATGTTGTCAACTACTATCCGGACGCCCAGGCCCCCCTTCCAACCAGCTTGTAATCCAGCCTTCGCGCTCCTGTGGCTTCCGCCGCATGCTCGACCCTCTTGCGATCCTCCGGCGCCGAGACAAGGAAAAAGCACCCTCCCCCTCCCGCGCCGCAGATCCTGGCCGCCGTGGCGCCCGCCCTTTTTCCGGCGGCGATCGCCCTGTCTATCTCCGGGGTGGATATGCCGGGGAAGAGTTTGCGCCGGGCCACCCATTCCTCCTTCACAGCGGTTTCGTAGGACTCCATATCCCCGGCCAGCAGCGCCGCCGCCGCCATGGTGGCGCACTGGGCGATCTGGCCAAACAGCCTCAGCGTCCGCTTATCCTTCTCCATCACCAGGCTGAACATCCGCCAGTTGTTTATCCCGGAAGCGCGCGCCGCCCCGGAATAGAAGAGGGATATGCGCTCCTCCAGCCGGGCCGCCATGGGCGCCGCTATCTTCACCCGCTCCACCCCTCCCGGCGGAAAGCGGAACACATTGGCCCCCCCATGCAGCGCCGCCAGATAGTCCTGCAATCCTGTGGGTATCCCCAGGTGGGCCGCTTCCACATCCTTGGCCACATCCAGTATGGCGCCCTTGGACCTTTGTTGGCCCGAGTATGTGGCCAGCGCCCGGCACAGGGCAATGTTCAGCGCGGAGCTTCCCCCCAGCCCAGACCCGGCGGGAGCGTCGCAACTTGTGGTTATGGTCACTCCTCCCTCATCCTTGAGGAAAAACTGGACCAGCCTGCTGACCAGACCCAGCTTGTGGTCATGACGCAGGGCGGCCAGGGAAGGGAAGCTCGATTGGGTGTTCTGGTCCTGGGATATGAAGGCTATCTGGCCATCGTCGCGCTGGCAAACCGTGGCGCGGGCCATGAGGCTGACCGCCATGTTCACCGTGGTGGCGGAGGGGAACATGAGGTTAAGCGGCCAGATATCCAGAGTCCCCCCGGCCAGATCTATCCGCGCCGGGGCCGCCGCCTTGACGCAGCGCAGGGTCACTTCTTTTTTCCGCCGGTCCTGGCGGCCAGTTTTTTGATGGCGTTGACCTTTTCCACCGGCACGTGGATCATCTCCCCCGGCTTCAGGTTCCCCAGCTTCAACGGACCGAAGGCCACTCTTTTGATTTTCATCGCCGGTATCCCCAGGATCTGGCAGAGGCGCCGGATGTGGCGTTTCTTCCCCTCGGTCAGCACCAGCTCCAGGCGCGCATTGGTCTTTGTGGAGCTGACAAGCTTTGCCGTCATGACCTTCAGCTTCTCCCCGTCCACGGTGATGCCGGAGACCATCTTCTCCAGGATCTTCTTGTCCGGGATGTTGCGGACCTTCACCTGATACACCCGCTCGATCTTGTTCCTGGGGGCCAGGATGGCCTGGCTGAAGTCTCCGTCGTTGGTAAAGAGCAAAAGCCCCTCGCTCATGATGTCCAGCCTCCCCACGGGAAACAGTCGGGAGAACTCCGCAGGCAACAGGTCCATGACCGTTCGGCGATCCTCCTCGTCGCTGCGGGTGGTGACATAGCCGGTGGGTTTGTACATCATCAGATACACTGGCGCGTCCGGCGTCTTGATCCGCTGTCCATCCAGGGTGATCTTGTCGGTGGCCGGATCCGCCACGGCGCCCATCTTCGTCACCGTAACGCCATTCACCTCCACCCTCCCCTCGGCGATCGCCTTTTCCGCCGCGCGCAGGGAGAGGATGCCGCTTTTTGCGATGATCTTGTGGAGACGAATCTGGGCCGGGCTATCGGGATTCTTGTTCATTATCCCTCGAGTTTCCTTCGGCGGCCATCCGCTCCTCTTCCGTCATATCTTCCGCCTGCTCCTCTTCCCCATCATCGTTTGCGGGCTCGTGGTCCGCAGGCTGATCATTTGTAGATTCGTCTTCGGTGTTCTCTTCGCTTGCCATTTCCTCTTCCGCTGGCTCATCAGTTGCGTCTTCGACGCTGGCGTCTTCGACGCTGGTGTCTTCGACGCTGGCGTCTTCGGCGCTGGCGTCTTCGACGCTGGTGTCTTCGGCGCTGGCGTCTTCGGCGTTTGATGATTCGTCGCCATCAAAGGGAAGGCCGGGTTGATTGGCGTTTTTCTGTTCCGCTCTGGCCTGGGCCGCTTCCATCATCTCCATGGCGTCCCCCAGTTCGGCGCGGAACTCATCCAGGGTGGGCAGGTCCGAAAGCCTGGCCAGGCCGAAGAACTCCAGGAATTTGCTGGTGGTGCCATACATCATCGGCTTTCCCGGCGCCCGGCGGCGGCCCATGGTTTTCACCAATCCCTTGTCGATCAATCCGCGCAGCACCCCGCCACAGTCCACTCCGCGGATCTCGTCCATCTCCGTCCGGGTGATGGGCTGGCGATAGGCCACAATGGCCAGCACTTCCAGGGAGGCGCGGGTCAGCTTCTGTCCTTTTTCCATTTTGAAAAAGGTGGCGATCCATGGGGCGTATTCCGGTCGGGTCTGCATCCGCCACCCCTCGGCCACTTCCACTATCCTCAGGCTTCGGTCCGAATACTCTTCGGTCAGCTCCGCCAGCGCCGCCACCACCTGTTCTTCGGTCATCTCCCCGCCGAACACTGTCACGATCCTTGCCGTGGGCAAGGGGCTGTCCGCCACAAACAATATATTTTCGATTACCGCCTTGGCGTCGTCTGGTTCCATTATATCGATCCTATCTCCTAGCTCTCCGGGGTATACCCGTCTTGATTATCATCTTCCATTTCCTCTTCGTCCATCTCTTCATCATCCGGCTCTTCCTCGTCCCCGCTTTCCTCGTCGTCCAGTCCATCGGTATGGGGCTTTCTGGGGCGCTCATCCTGTGGAGCCATTCCGGATTCTTCGGCGCCGGACTCCTCCTCCCCCTCTTCCCCCTCCTCGGGCGAATCGGGGCCGTGGCCATTTTCCGGGGCGCGGAACACCAGGATATCGCCTCCGATGCGTCC